>JAFQZI010000174.1 GCA_017406005.1 Oscillospiraceae bacterium
ATTATGAAAAAGCAGGGATATGAGGAACCCACCGGGCAAGCTAAGATTACGTCAGCCTACAATCTTCCGTGTAAATATGTAATTCATACAGTTGGCCCCATTGTGCAAGGAAGACTTACAAATAAACATGAAAAACTGCTTGCTTCATGCTACCGATCCTGTTTGGAGCTTGCAGAAGAAAACGGATGCGGAAGCATTGCGTTTTGCTGCATCTCCACCGGCGTCTTCGGCTTTCCACAGAAAAGGGCGGCTGAGATCGCAGTACAGACAGTACGTGATTACAGGGCAGAAACGAACAGCAATATCGAGGTGATTTTCAATGTTTTCAAGAATGTCGATTTCGAAATCTACCGGGACTTACTCGGATAATATCAAGAAGTTGAAGGAAACCCTTACAGATGTTGATGCCGTAGTCATCGGCGCAGGTGCGGGGCTGTCCACTTCGGCTGGCTTCGTATATAACGGAGAACGGTTTGAAAAATACTTCTCTGATTTTGCGGCCAAGTACCGCATTGCGGATATGTATTCCGGCGGCTTCTATCCCTATGCCACACAGGAGGAGTTCTGGGCATACTGGAGCCGGTATATTTGGGTCAACCGTTACATGAACGCTCCCAAGCCGGTCTATGAAGAGCTGTTCCAGCTTGTAAAGGACAAGGACTACTTTGTGATAACCACCAACGTGGATCACTGCTTCCAGAAAGCAGGCTTTGACAAAAAGCGCCTGTTTTACACGCAGGGTGACTACGGCCTGTTCCAATGCAGCGAACCGTGTCATAGCAAGACCTACGAAAACGAAAACAGGATTCGTGATATGGTGCTCTCACAAGGTTGGGAGATTAGAGAAAACAATGAACTGGTCCTTCCAAAAGGCACATCGCTGAAAATGGCCGTTCCCACCGAGCTTTTGCCTGTCTGCCCGGTGTGCGGTAAACCTTTAACGATGAATCTCCGATCTGATAACAAATTCGTAGAGGACGAAGGTTGGCATCAGGCAGCAGAACGGTATGAGAATTTCCTGCGTACCCGTGGCGGGAAAGTGTTGTTCCTGGAGCTTGGCGTCGGATACAACACCCCTGTCATCATCAAGTATCCCTTCTGGCAAATGACGGCGAAGAACCCTGATGCAACATACGCCTGCATCAACTACGGTGAAGCGGTCTGCCCGGAACAGATCAAGGTACGGTCAATATGTATCGACGGAGACATCTCAACAGTATTACAAGAGATATTATAACAGAAGCACGCAGAAACAGAATAAACCAAGAGTCATCATCTTGACTCCTGGTTTATGAAGGAGAAAGTGACCTCGATAACACAAAAAAGCAAAATATCTTTTTTGGTGCAACGTGCCATCTTTTCCAAAACAGGCTTTAATGTCGATGTGATGGAAAAACACTCTTCACCTAAATAATTATACATAGACATCCTCAGTACCACAACGTCCAATTGGATGTACCAGGCAAAAAGAAAGGCGCATGGTGGTTTACATAACATGAATTGCACCCACCTTGCACCCACCTCCGCTTGGAGGTAAGAAACGCCGAATTGTATGAATACTGGTGTCCTGACGCAGAACAGGAGTGCTATTTAACAAGATAGCAATCCTGCTTTTTGATAAAAAGTGCCTTGAATGCCATTAAATACGGCTATTCTCGGCACTTTTCCGCTATATAATTTTAAAATCCCAAAGAAGAAATAAATATAGTTGACAACTGTAAATTCCAGTGCTATACTGAAGATGCTCGAGCTACAATTGTAAACTTTTCGTAGGAGGATATTAGTATGACTGACGAACCGGCCTGTAAAATTACCGATTCCGAGCTGGAGGTCATGAAACTCCTGTGGCAGTCAAATTGCGCTTTGTCTATTACGGAATTTCGTGAAAATCTTCAGAAATCGAAAGGCTGGGAGCCTGCAACAATCAAGACACTTGTAAGCAGGCTTGTCAGCAAAGGAGCTATCCGTCAGGAAAAAAGAAATGTTTATTACTATTCCCCGCTCATCAGCGAGGTAGAATACAATGCGTGGGCAACAGGTGATCTGATCAAAAGGCTGTATAATGGCAGTGCAAGAAAGCTTGTATCCGCACTGGTGTATTCCGACGATCTGACGAAAGAGGACATTAAAGAACTTCAAAAAATGTTCAGGGTGGAGGAGTAATCTATGGAGACTCTTTTTGCCCTGACTCTGAGCGGCAGCGTTCTCGCCCTTCTGCTAATGGCCCTGCGGTATCTGATTCTGAAGAAGATGCCTAGTACAGTATATTACTATGCATGGCTGCTGATATTGCTGCGCTTTCTTCTGCCGCTGCCTGGTTTGGTACCGGCGGTATCCGACTATGTCAATCATTCTTCCGTCTCAACGCCTGTAATTCATAAGACAGTAAATGATGATTCTATGGTCTATCAGCTACCCACATTACAGAAAACCGATCCGGTAGTTAAAACATCTGAAACCAGCTCTGAAGAAAATAACCCGGAATTATACGAAATAAAGCCTGTAGTGACCAGTAAACTACCATTCGACTGGCGATCACCCGTTCTTTGGCTGGCGGTATGGGTCGCTGGTGCGGTGGTATACTTTGGAGTTACCGTGTTCTCTTATCTCCGGTTTACGAAAACGCTGTACCGCAATCTCCTGGTGCCGGATCCGTGCGTTCTGTCTGTTTATCATTCTTTGCCGGGTCGCAAACCGGCATTGTATTGCTGCAGAGCTTTTAAAACGCCGCTTATGTGCGGCATAATCCATCCAAAAATCATCCTGCCTGCCGATCAGCTCGAGGAAGAACTGCTCGCCAATGTTCTGCGCCATGAGCTCATGCACTATCAGCGCAGAGATACGTACTATAAATGGTTTGCCGTTTTTGTGCTCTCCCTGCACTGGTTTAATCCTGCAGCATGGCTTGCACGAAAAGAAATCAGCCGCGCCTGCGAACTGAGCTGCGATGAAATGCTGCTTCGGTCGATGAGCCGTGCCGAAAAACAGTCCTATGGCAATACCCTTTTGAAGATAGCAGCAAGTTCCTCGCTCCCTGCCGGTGTGGTAGCTACCACCTTTTCCACGGAAAAGAAAAATCTGAAAGAACGTCTGGAGCAAATCATGAATTATAAGAAAAGCGGAGCGCGGATGCTGGCCGCTGTGCTGGCGCTTGTGCTTCTGGCGGGCGTTGGTATAGTTGTCGGTCCACACACACTGAGGGCGGAAAGTGAAGCAGCGCTACCCGCCGAGGCTGTCCACGTCAAGAACGTTGACGAATTCCTCGCCGCCATAAGACCCAATACTACCATCTATCTGGAAGCCGGAGAATACGACCTCTCTGCCGCATCAAACTATGGAGCGCAAACAGAAAGCCCCTACTACTCCTGGCAACAGGTTTGGAGCGGGGATAGCAAGACCAACGCAGAACTGGTGATCAGCAGGCTTGACGGCCTCACAATTCAAGGTGCAGGTATGGATGAAACCACGATTGCTGCTGTGCCTCGCTATGCTAATGTCATTCGTTTTGTCGGCTGTACGAATCTCAATTTATCCGACCTCACTGCAGGGCATACCACAGAACCCGGTTTTTGTTCGGGTGGGGTGCTGCGCCTGGAGAACTGTCAGAACATCAACATTGCCGCTTGCGGGCTCTACGGCTGTGGCACCATTGGCGTCGATGCTTTAGACTGCAACGATCTTATTATCACTGCTTCTCGCATATATGAATGCAGCTACAACGCTGTCGCCTTAAGCCAATGCCGGAATGTGCGCGTGGAGGACTGCGACATTAACAGCCATGGTATACGACCGGGTGAGAGCGAAGCTATGATGCTCTTCGCAGCCGATTACTCCGACAACTTTATAGTACACGGTTGCAGCATACACGATAACGCTACACAGTACCTTCTGCGTTCATATTACTCGAAGAATACGCTGTTTCTCTCAAACGATGTACACGACAACCGCATTGGAGCCAGCATGTTCCTCTTCGAGCAGTATGCCGCGGTAGTCGACGGCTGCCGCTTTGAGGCTAACGACTTCCGCATTTGGGTACACGACCATCGCTTCGACCCGATCGATA
The DNA here is from genome assembly GCA_017406005.1 of Oscillospiraceae bacterium. Taxonomy (GTDB): domain Bacteria; phylum Bacillota; class Clostridia; order Oscillospirales; family Oscillospiraceae; genus Limivicinus. The sequence continues at coordinate 4,064 of JAFQZI010000174.1, forward strand.
TTAACGGTGAACCTCTGGAGGCCGCCGAACTCAACGAGATGGCACTGCGAGATATTGATCCTGACATTACTGTAGCGCCCGTCGACGTAGAGAAAGCGACTGAGATGCGGCCGGGTGGGGAAATTGCCGTCAAGAGCGTGGACGAATTTCTCAGGGCTATCGGCCCGGATCGCACAATCATCCTTGATGGCACGCTTTTTGACCTTTCCACGGCCTCTAACTATGGTTCTTCCGGTGGGGAGTACTACTCCTGGACGGAGAGCCACGACGGCCCGCAGCTCGTGATTCGCGATGTCCGCGGTCTGACCATCCGGGCTGCAGCAGACGATGCAAAAGCCACAACCCTTGCCGCCATCCCAAGATATGCAAATGTTGTGAGCTTCCGCAACTGTGAAGACATCCAGATTATCGGTTTTACCGCAGGGCATACGAAAGAACCTGGGGCCTGCTCCGGAGGTGTACTGGAGTTTCAGAACTGCGGCGGCATTCGGATTGAGGGAATGCGTCTGTATGGGTGCGGCATCCTCGGTATTCAGGCCAGCAGATGTACCTCCCTGGATATACGGCGTACGGAAATATACGAGTGCAGCCAGGGTGCAGCACAGTTCTTCCAGTGTGATGGGCTGAATTTCATCGACTGTGATATCCATGATGTCCCCTCTCCCGCCCTCAACTTCACCGAGTGCGGCGACAAGATCTGGAACAGCATGCCCTTAACCGGGCTGGACAGCATGTACGACGTGGACGAAAACGGCATAATCCCATATGAGACCTTACCGGTTGAGGATGAGGCCGAATTCCACGGCGGAGCGGAGGATCTGGTCAATCCTTTCTCTGATGAGCAGGCCGTCATTGATGAGTTAAATACACCACGGGTAAACTTTGCCGCGTTTATACAGCAGGCGATCATTAATGATAACTGGGAGACTTTGGCAGATCGGATTGCCTTCCCTATCCAGTTCTTTACGATCAACTACAGTTTTGTGATCCACGACCGCGAAGAGTTTCTGAAGATGGTACAGGACGAATACTTTACGAGTCCGTTCTTTGAGGAGACATTCGGGTTCCATCAGCGAATTACTGAAGCAGACCCGACTGTATTTGGTTCCTGTGTCTACGGGAACACCTGCCTTGGGCATTTAATTGCCTTCACCTGCGCCGGAAATACGGTTACAGAAGACAATCTGTATATTACGGCTTTTTCCGTCGTAACACCCCTATGGCCGGGACAGGCTTATGTTCAGGCTGTTCCACCCACACCTCAAACGTAAATCGTTCCTTGTAAGATCATTCAGCTCGGACGGAAACGTACAAACGAGGTACTATGTTTCCTTCCGCGTCGTCAAAACGGCACATCCATGTCAGCAGACAAACGCTTGCGTTTGCCTGGAATGACATTCGTGCCGTTTTTCCTCTCCGCTCCAGCTTCGCCTTTGCTCCGTGCACTCGCTACACGTCGCGCACTCCGCGGCTTCTGGCTGTCGCGGGACATTACTCCAAAAAAAACAAGCGCGGACGGAAATGTATCCACGAGGGTCAATGTCTCCTTCCGCGCCACTCATCCGCACTTACCACGAAGACCCGCTTGCATTCGCCATGCGATAAATCCAGTACTGTTCCGGAGTCCACCCGAGTGCTTCAAGCTGACTCTCACTCGGCACAATGCCGGCATCCATCATCGCCCTTGCCACGGCAGCATACCGGTCCTGCACGGCATCCCGATAATTCGCTGTCTCAGCCCCGTTGGAGAAAATCCCTGCTGCCTTGACGGCATTGAGCTCGGCATCCGTGAGGTACTTCCCCACATTCAGCACATACTCGTTTTCCCACTCTCTAAGCTTCGCGTTGAACTCTTGGATACCGACGTTTTTCTCTTTCGCCCATTTCTCCAGGTTCTGCAGTTCCGTCAGATACTTATTGCTGATCTCGAGCACCTTATCAGCCTTTTCAAACTCACCCTGCGCCCGCAGATCGGCAATCTGCCTGGCGGTGTCCGTCTGCAGTTTGACCTCTGCAGAATTGATGACCTGCCGATTGGTAGCCGCCGTATTCTGGATCCCGCCGTACTGGCTCATGCCAATCCCGCCTCTATCACCTCGTGCCTCAGCGTAAAGAACCTGGTTATCCAGTGCCTTGGCTTCATCCCGATCAACCTGATTCCGCTGGGTTTGATATAAAGCACGGCTATCCTGAAGATTACGTGTGAGCTCATTGACGCCTTTATTCACAGCATAGTCCGCCGCCAGAACAGCCCTTGCCTTTTCCTGATACTCTCTTGCCCGTAATTCCGCTTTCTGCTGGGCAATATCCACATAATCAATCGGAGCAACAGAGCCATTGCCGACATACGCCTTTGCACCAGCCACAACACCCTTCACAGCATCGGCAGCCTTGTCCTTTGCGATAAACTCGCTTGCATTGATCCCGTTCGGAACCCCGGCAGCAAGAGCTGCATAGAACTTCTGATCATACGGTGTCTCCTGCACTTCAGGATAGGTATAACTCCCCGCATTGGAGCCCGTATTGCTGCCTGTATTCGTTTTTGTGCTCGACGATGTGGAGCTCTTAACAGTGGAAGAGCTCGAACTCTTTGTACTCGTACTCCCCTTATTAGAAGAAGAGCCCGTCCCGGATTGGGACGAGCTCGTATTTGCTGGTGCAACATAATCAGGGTATCTCTCTTCATCCGTAACCGCAGCGGTGATGCCCGCTACAGCCTGATTCCCCGGCCTTGACGCTTTCGCCATAGATTAAGCCTCCTTTGGTTTCTCCTCTTTTGAGACAGAAACCGGATTATAGATAGAAGAGATCGTACTTCTCACTCCACTCTCCGCATCAACAAGGCCTTCTCCCATAATAAAGGCAATAACCGTTGCACCTGCCATAATCATACCTGAAACCGTTTCTGCCATCTCGGCATCGCCTCTGAAAGCGATGATCAGCTCCGTGACAAACGCTGCCACCGCCAGCCAGAACTTGCGGCTGGTAAGCTTGCGAACAATATCTTCTCTACTCATTTTTCTCTCCTCTCAAGCGCTGAAACGCGTTTCTCCAGATCCTCAAGCTGAACCTCGACAACAGGAATCCTCTGGGCAAAATTATTGTGCTTCTTAACCTCTTCGGTCAAATGCTTGATCTCATTATTCGTCACTGCAGCGGTCTTGCTGTTGGACAGAATGACACCAAGCAAAGTAACAGCACTGGTGATCATCGCCACCAGAATCGCATCACTCATGATCAAATCCCTCCATAATTTTCATCAGATCCCTCAGAGCTGTTACCACAAGCCAGGCACGGGAATAAAGACGAAATTCCCCTTCTGTAATCGTAACGGTGCCTTCTTCCGGAATCCCATCAGGATCTTCAACCTCGGCTTCCGAAAACTGCTGGTAGAAAACTCTCCCAAGATCAGCCCTGTATTTGCATACAGCCTCGCTCTGATCTGCAGGTCTGAGAAACTGCTTCACAATCACATCGGAGCACTCCCTTATCGAAACAGACTTTTCCAATACATCTCTGACCGCTTTATATTCATCCTGCCAGAGCTCTCTGGTCAGCCATTCCACCTGGATAAACTCATCTCCAATGGAAACATTCTGCTCCTGTGCCAGATCGTATAAGCCAGCTTTTCTCGGATGGTATGTCCACTGGCAGAGGCCATATCCTCCGCCTCCGGGCCCGTCATAGATAAACTCATGCCTGCTGATGTTGCCGGCATCCACCTGGGCTGTGTAATCTATGGAACGTTTAAACCCATTGGTAAAATCCCCCTGCAGCCGGTAAGAAACACAGTTGCTTTCTGCTTCCATATTCCCCATCAAAGCAGCTGCAGCAATATCGCTGAAACCTTTGTGCTTCAAAAAATGCCATATTGTCTCTTTGCTCATTTTCCCTCCCAAAATTCATTCTTCTTGCCAAAATATAGTGCGCGGACGGACATGTAAATACGAGGTACTATGCGCCCTTCTGCGCATCACGACGCGCGGGAAGCGTGCGACGTTCCTTGCCTCGCCTTCTCCGCACTCAACAAGAATGCCACGGCCCCCTGTGCGGGAACCCTCTCATCCTGTAAACATCTTCAATCGGACCGGGTTCTATCCAGACAGGCTCTCTCAAACGAGAAATCCTTTCTTCGTACATATTCAGAAATGTCGTATAACGATAAGCATCGTCATAAGCCAGCAGATGCGCTGCCACATAGAATACCAGGCACTCATGCACATCCGGAGTATTATCCAGCTCAACTGAATCCGCAGTCTGAGCGCTCACTATTTCCGGATACCGCCAATATTCTAAAGCCAAACCCTCAGGTGCGCGGAACGGAAGCTCAATCTTCCCGGCAATAACACGATAACCGAAAAATCTCTCATATCTCCGACTCCTCGGAAATAACAACCCGCCGGTAAATGGCAGCCAGCAGTCAGCCGGGAGCTTATACAAAACTCTTTCGCCAACCTGCTCGTTTTCCAGCTCACTGAGAAAAGCCATTGCAGGAATCCGCTTCACAGATGTGGCAATATCCATCTGCCCGTTGTAAACCAAACCCGGGATCATGGCAATATAATCCGCTTGGTTATTGTATGTGACAGGGATTTGACTCCCTGCCATGCTGTAACTGAAGATCAGCTCCAAAACCCGGTTTTTCAATTCTCCATATGTCATTTGCTCTCCTTATATTTCCGCGAGCCAGACCTCATCCACCGCCGCAAGCGGCGGTCCCCCTTCCCCGCCAGGGGAAGGTTATATAAGGAACTATTTTGAATATGGCTCGCTAAACTATTGCGCGGAAGGATATGTACCTAAGAAGTACCATGTTCCCTTCCGCGCAACTCATCCGCACTAACCGCGAAGCTTATCAGCCGATATTCAGCTTCCTTTCGGAAACGCCGATCGGCTTCATGCTGCGGAGTACTTCAACCACTTTGATGCGCGTGTGTCCTTCAGCCGGAGTGATCTCCGTCTCCATTGCGGTGAGCTCAACAGCTCCGTACCAGGGCGAAGAAGACGTGGTCACATCAATAGAAGTGCCATAGACAACATCCGGAAGGGATGCATGGTCTTCTGCCGTAATGTAGAACCACTTATTCGTGCTCTTCTCTTTCTCCAGATTCATGATGATGCTGGATTTACCGATGTCGGTAGCAGAAGTGATGAACGGCAGATCCTTGAGCACAGGCTGGCCTCCATGATAGTAAATACCGTCTGCTTTCTCATCCAGGACAAAGCAGTCAAACAGGACGCGGCCTTCCACCAGAGTTCCGGAATAGCCGGGAGGATCCACGTGCGTCTTATACTCTTCGAGCTGTCTCGGAGCGACACACGCATCCTTGTGCACCAGCAGGAAAGCAGACCCTGCCGGCAGTTTGCTATGTGGCACCAGCACGATTTCGATCCCGTCTACCATACCGATTCTTCCGCGCTTCAGCATCTCCTGGGATGCATCCCCGTTTCTCACAAAGCTCGGATCCTGCATCAGCAGGTTGGCGTAGTGATACGTGCAGAAGGCATAACAGTTATCGATAGGAACATTCCTGTCGCTCATGTGCTCGACACCGTTGAGGAGCATGGAATGCGCATTGGCCCTGGTAATTTCAGTCGTGGCATTGTGCCCGTTCTCTTCGGCAGACGCTGCCATCACGCGGAAGCAATACCTATCATAAGCGGGAACAATAACTTCACGCAGTTCCCTTGCCAGACACTGACCCGGATCGGAAACGAATTCGCTCTGGACTTCATCGCCTCTGTCAATAAGAAAGGTAAAGCCCTTATCCTGGGTGACCTTGACCGTCTGAATATTCCGGCTCAGGTCATTCGGGTTGCCGTAGCGGTTGGAACCGCTGCGCGTGTACGGATTGAGAGGTGCATACGGGATGCTATAAATGACAAACGTCTCGTCACCCTTGTAGGCAAAGCCTTTTCCGGTGACAAGAGCCGCCTGGGATTCCGATGCCCATCTCTCGTCTACTTCTTTGATATACTTGGTTGCAAGATTAATTCCACCTGCCATAAATTTTCCTCCTTAAAATCAATAAGAATTAAATCCCTTCAAAAAGAGATCCTCAGGTTCGCTGTCGGGACCGCCGGCTGCTGCCGACACCGGTGCCCTCGCTGTGTTCTCTGCATTCTGCCGCAGAGTAGCAATTTCCTGCTGCAAAGCAGAAATCTGTTCCGCCTGCTTCTGCAGCATCATGGATTCATAAATACGCAGAGGCGGCAGCTCGCTCTGCATGCATGCCTGGTAAATATCCTCAGGCAATTCTTTACCGACAACCTCCGGATGTGCCTCCGCCAGCTCCTGCCATTCGGCATAGTAATTGCGGGGAGGTTCTGAAACCCCTCCACCACTGGCGTGGTCCCCCTCCCCTGAAAGGGGAGGAACTTCTTTTTTTAAAGGCTGCGCAACGGGGTCTTCGGAAGCAGAAAGCCCGGCATCAGAATCTGCATTTTCAGCATTTTCATCCGTCGGGCTTTCCATATTCACTTCTGCTTCCTGGGGTCCTGTTTCATTGATCGTTTCTTCGGCTGTTTCTTCACCTGACGGTGATACGGTTGCTTCCGGGAGAACTTCTCCTGTTCCTCCTTCAATCGGCTGTTCCAGTTGTTCATTCATCTTTATTTTCATCCTCCAAGAATAAAATTACTTAATCAACGCTCTCTGCGCGGTTTTTGGCAGGTCGTTATAACGAGCCTGCATGCTTGTCGGGAGCTGGGCGATCTTCTTCGCCGCATCCAGCTCGTTGCCGATTACATATGCACCGTCCTCACCTCCTTCATTAAGAGATCTGGATGAGGTGTTCCCCGCCGCAGCGGTTTCAGCACCCATCCTCTTTTTCAAACTCTCGATCAATTCCTGTTTTCTGGTAATGAGCTTATCCGGCATACGCTCCAGATATTCAATAATTGAAAGTGTTCCGTCTCTCCGGAGATTATCGAGCGTCTGTACCATCGCAATTTCGCTGTAATATGTGGTTGCACCCACATCAACAGAAACATTCAGCCAGAGATGTTTGAATATGGAGAAATCGAATTCTTCCACAACCCGCCTGTTCACTTTGGTAAAAGCCGGCTTCCCGGTTACCGGATCAATCAGCTGCTGTCCATCAGCACCCAGAACGGGCTCTTCCACTTCCTTCTCCCGGACAATCGGACGCTTATGATAGTATGTGCCCATCATATCCAGGAGGATTGCTCCGATGTCCTCCACCCATTCGTGTAATCCTGCCCTTGTGTTCTCCAAAGGCACTTCCGAAGCGTTCTGCAAAACCATCAGAGCAGAAGTATTATCCGGACGGACAGAACCCATCTGTGCATCCGTTGCTCCCAGGCATTCCTTGGTGTAGGCCATACACAGGTCAATCGCCTGGATGATCTGATTGCTCATATTGGCTGCCGGAATCGTGGAAATCACTTCCCCGATCTGCTGGCCCGGCTGCAGGTTTCTGACGCCTATGGCAGTGCCAACCTCATTGGAGATGTTCGGGATCAGATCTGCGTTATAGACCTTGGTCGGAAAAGCCTGCGTCTGCAGATGACGGAATACCATTGCCATCATCTGATTAATGAAAATCTGGTTCGGAATGATCTCCGTCACCAGAGCTCTCCCATGGTACTGATTTCTCTGCTTTTGCCAGTTGCCCCAGGCGATCGGATAACGGGAAAGTCCTGTATCCACATCCTCAAAGATGTTGCAATGCCGGGTTGCTTTGGTGACGTGAACAGTCTGGACTTTACACAATTCTACCAATCCGGTCTTCGGATTGATGTACTGTTCCGTCTTCCAGACTTTGGTATAGAGATACACATACAGAGCTTTGCCTGTCTTATCGTCATCCCCGTGTATTTCGGTTTTTCCTCCGATCCCGGCAAAATTGTAAAGTTCGGAATCGGCAGTAATCTGAATATCCCTGTCAACAGAATCCCCCCAATTACTTAGCTCGGACGGAGCACCCGGAGCGCAGGCTGATGTACCCTTCCGAGCATCCTGACGCGCGAGAAACGCGTGACGATCCTTGCCTCGCGCTGGAACAGCTTCACCGCGTGAGGACAAGCAAGAATGCTTTCTCCAGTACACAGCTTCCCGCTTCAGATTCTCAACGGTATCTCTCCCTACAATCAGGATATACGGCTGCTTTTCAACCTCCCGGCAATTCGGATTACCGAACATGACATTAATGCCATCCAGCAATTCCATTTCGATTTCGCCTTTGTATTCCCCGAAAGCTCCCCCATAAGGCTGCGCTTCGGGATTCCAGAAGAAGTGAGCTGCATAGTCCCCTGTGATGGCCCCGTCAAACAAGGCATCTCTGATCCGATAATCCATCTTGAACTTCTCCAGCAGATTCCTTACTTCGGCTGTAGCAAAAGCCGCTGCCTCACCATCGGTCTGGTAAGAAAGCGGCTCAAAAGAAATCGTTGTATTACTGGAAGTGAGCGAAGCGACAAACAGGCTGGTCACTCGCTTGATAATATTGAACGTCGGCTTTGCCAATCGCCTCATAGCCGGGTTATCCGGCATGTGGATCCACTGGTTGCCGTTGAAAAACTCGGTATTCGTATTCACCATGGTGTACTGATTCGGCACCAGATTATTGTTATAGGCTCGCCCGTATTCGTAATACTTCCAGGCATCTTTTGAATAATTGTCCAAAAAATTCCTCCTTGAATCTCAATTACTCATTTGTTATAATATCTTCAGAAAGGGGTTGGTTTTTGTGCCTGAAGTTTCCAGATTTTATGGAATCGTGATTAAAATGTTCTTTAAACCGAAAGAACATGAACCCAGCCATATTCATGCATTATACGGAGAATATATTGGTATCTTTAATATACAGTCTTTGCAGATGATGGAGGGTGATTTGCCACTAAAAGCACAGGCTATGGTAACGGAATGGCTTCAGACTCATAAAGATGAACTCCAGGATATGTGGGATACTCAAATCATCAGAAAGCTGCCGCCTCTTAGCTGAAAGGAGACAACTATGATTCCTCGTATAAAAGACCTCGAACCGTTGGATGATTATGTCCTTAAAGTTTCTTTCGATGATGGAAAATGTGTCCTTTATGATGTAAAAACAGACATAGAGGAGATTCCATCCTATCGAGATTTAAAAGAAATATTCGGACTTTTCAACCAAGTAAGATTGGATCAAAGCAGAACCTGCATCTATTGGAACGACTATATCGATTTACCAAGTGATGCTATATATGAGTACGGTCAAGAATTTATACCGCAAAGAAGAGCCTGATTGGCTCTTTTTTATTTTCCACCCCCGTACGCCACATCAATCGAATAATTCAGACAGTCGGCCAATGCCTGCTGATCGGCTTCATATTTCAGCCTTTTCAGTTCATCCGGCTGCGCGGGCTCCACGGAAAGATAAGAAACCTCATGGGTACCGCGGCCCAGAAAAAAACCGACAGAAAAAGCCAGGAGAATCAGAAGAACTCCCGACATGGCAGCAATCATATCCATTACGCATCCTCCACTTCCAGATCAAACATTTCTTTGATCAGTTTGAATTCATTGGGCTCATATTTTTCAAAAATGCAATTCATAGAGATAACCTCTCCCCCTCCGGATGCTCTCCGGATGGTAAGGAATTTCTTCAGAACAGCAATGAACCCCTCTGTTGCTTCAAAAAACTCCCTGTATGCCTTGCAGGCATCAGAGAGCTTTTTCACCTGTTCTTTCTTTTCTTCCAGTTCGTGCAGAACGTATTCTTCGCAAGTATTAAATTCTTTCATGTCTACCTCCGTAAAAAGGTCATCAGAAAACATCTGATTTTATTTGTATGTTTACATAATTGTCTTGAAAAAAATCAGCTTACCATTTATTATTACAACATCTGGATATAGTTCTTTTCTTTGTAACCTCCTTTCCTGGAAAAGCCGCCTTAACGCTCAGGCGGCTTTTTCACATACCATAAGGATTAAAAAGCCTGTCTACATCAAAGACGCATCTTTGCTCTTTTTCTTCCCAGATATCTCCGGAGGAATAAATCATCCTCGCCAGTGCCTGAGAAGTGGCATCGACCATATCGTCATTTTTCCCGTTCGGGAAGGAAGTCCACTGGTCCACATAGTCTGCCACCCAGGGAGCTTTGGCCGGATCTGGAAGGAAAACATGCCCGCTTTCAATTGCCGGAGAGATGGCATTCACCCGGCTGATCTTTCCTCCCAGCGGCGTCACCGGGATGATGAACATCTCACGTTGCAAAGTCTGTATAATTGCAGGCCCGTTGGCAGCCTCCTCAATCAGTACAGTACGCGCTCTCGGGAACAGACGATAGATTGTCTTAATGGCTTCCACTGTATCCGGGAAGTTCAGCCTCTTGTTGAGGCAGTACCGCAGATAATAATCCTGAGCTCGTTTGCCCCAGACCTGGATGGAGACATAGTCGGAAGAATCATCTCCCTTAAAGGATGCATCAACAGAAATGATCTCCATGCCGAACTGGATCTGCTCTTCCGGATCGTAGAACTTCCACCAGTCCCGTATGACCAGATTGCCCTCTTCCTGCCTGGGAGAGCATTGATACATTGCCGTCCAGGCTCGTTGTCCACCCTGCGGATCTGAGATATAAGAAGCCTTAAAATCAGTAAGCCATTGATCGTCCTTGCCCAGTTCCGGACAAAGTGATTCGCCGACATCTCTCCCCAGAGGATCATTCTCTTCGGCTTCCACCGGCAGCCTGATCAACTGAACATTCTTTTCGCTTCGGATGATCCTGGCTGCCAGATCATCATCCGTCCACGGGGTCATGATCACGACCACTTTCCCTTTTGCTGCCAGACGGCTTTTCAAAGAAGCCTGCCATTCTGACCACACACGGTTCCGATATGCAGGCGAATCCGCTTCCTGCTGATTCTTGACAGGGTCATCGATAATGATGAGGTTGGCCGGGTTGCCCGTGATGCCGGACATGATGCCTCGGCTAATCATACGGCCTTTCCCGTTGCCAAGCTCAAATTCTCCGGCCCTGTCAATTGCACCGATCTCGATGCCGAAGAGATTACGTCCGCAGCTCTTGATCTTCTCTTTGTTTTTCCTGCAGAAACGCTCTGCGAAATCAGAATCGTAAGATGCCAGAATAATGTTTTCATCCGGATATCTCCCCAGATACCAGCTCGGCAGAGATTCGCTCACCGTCATGCTCTTTCCGTGTTGCAGCGGGCATTCGATGATGAGAATGTCATACGCGTGGCCGGTATCCGTCTCGATAAAATCCTGGATCTTTCGGGCTAAAAAAGAAGACAGCCGGGTGCGAATCCAGCTGTCTCCGTAGGCATAAGCCAGGTATTCGGAATAATATCGCCGAGCCAACTCTCTATGAGCCAGCTCGGCGAGCAGATCGCTATTCATTTAAAACTCTCCTTTACGGATTCTTGAATAGATGCTATAATTTTCTCGACAAATCGAAATGTTATAGGTATCATAGCTATAATTCTGTGCCATAACAAGCTATCAAACAACAAAAGGAGACTGCACATATGAATGCTTTGTCAATTATATCCACGGCCGTAACCGTCGTCTTTCTTGGCTTCCTGTATTGGAGAATGGTCAAAAGAGAGATCCCCCAGCCTGTCGGCTGGCTGCAGGCACTGCTTCCCATCGCTATAGGCTGCTTGTCCATGCCCATTACAGTTCCGGTTTCCATGAGATACCTCAAGGCTCTGTCAGCGGATCCGAACTCTGTGAAACTGACCGATATGACCTTTTTGCAGTCTCTGGAACGCTCTTTTCTCGTAGCCGGAGGCCTGGAAGAGCTTGCAAAGCTGATCCTGATCCTTGTCATACTGCTTATCTTCCGCAAAAAGGTCAAAAATGTTTATGAATATATCCTGATCGGGGCCTGTGTAGGTATCGGATTTTCCGTCTTCGAGGAGTTCTTTTACGGTGCGGATGATGAAGCAAACATCGTTTCCACCGTTTGCAGACTGATCTCCGTTCCGGCACATATGACCTTTAATATGCTCATGGGAGAGTTTTTAGGCCGGGCTAAATTCTGCAAACTGACCGGTAAAGGCTCTGCAGCTCTCAATTATGTGCTGGCGCTTCTCATTCCCATTACCATCCATACGCTGTACGACGTCTGCACAACTCTCAACTCCAGCATGATGAGAGGCGAGATAAGCGGCCTGGTCAGAGCGTTGATCGGCTATGTATGTCTGCTGGTCTTTGAGATCATTGTGCTTGTCCGCTGCAAGAAAAAAACGGCAATGTTCTGCGGCATGAGTACACTGGCAGAAGAGGCGGCATAATGCTTTCCCCCCTGCCGGACGGCAGAGAACCATTTCAAGATCCGAGCCGCTGAGGGTTTGCCCCCGGCGGCTTTCTCTTTTATCGCCGGACCGGCTCGGCGAGCATTGCATTACTCTCCATGCAGCATTTCCTCCAGTTTCATCCCTGCCAGGCGGCAGAGCAAGCCATCGCTGAGGGAACGCAGATCGGAAATCCCGGTATCATCCAGGGAAGCCCCTTCCCCGTTGATCTCCTTAATAAACTTCGCCGCTGAGGTATCACCCTTGGCGGCTTTTTGTATCATGCCGAAAATGATATAAGCAGCACAGGTCGGTCGGACGCACAGCTGCGTCAGGCATTCCCGCACATCATCGGATACCGGCATCGGTGAAGAAAGCATGTGGCTACATAAGCCACCCAATGTTTCAAGATTTTTCTCTTCCATTATCGAAGTCTCCCTTGTAAGTTATAGAATACCTGAGCTCCGACGAGCTCAAAATCTTCATTCAGATTGCTGTTAATCAGCTTCATCGTAAAATGCAGGACCCTCCTGCACATGGGTCGTCTGCGGAAAACGGCTGGTACCCTGCTGCTGTCCGGCCTGGTACCGACAACACGGTTTGCCTCATAAACGGCATCATCGACCACTTGCAGGTTTGTCAAATCCTTCCTCGTCTCATAATCCGTCAGATACCAGAGCTCCGTGTTCTCCAATTCATAGGCACCAAGCGTAACAATCACGGAATTCACGTTCTTCCGGTTATCATAGCTGCCGAAGTTCATCGTAGGAAAACGGAACAGCCGCTCAAACGAATACCCATAATCATTATATTGATTATGTAAACCACTCAATCTTCCCTGCTGATTGATATGAAAGATCTCCTCTGCTTCCTGAATCAGTGCCACAGCATTGGTATTTGTCAGATAGAACCAGGACGGATCTTTATAACCGGAGAGCTCATAATTCCATGCCCAAGAATGAGTATTGG
>JAFQZI010000016.1 GCA_017406005.1 Oscillospiraceae bacterium
GCAATCCTCGTTATCGCAGCATCTGACGGCCCGATGGCTCAGACTCGTGAGCACCTCCTTCTCGCTCGTCAGGTTAACGTTCCTTCCGTTCTCGTTTTCCTCAACAAGTGCGACCAGGTTGACGATGAAGAGCTCCTCGAGCTCGTTGAGATGGAAGTTCGCGAACTGCTTGACTTCTACGGCTTCCCCGGAGATGACACCCCGATTATCCGCGGTTCTGCTCTGAACGCTCTCGTATCCGAGTCCAAAGATCCGAACGCTCCCGAGTATGCATGCATCAGAGAGCTCATGGATGCAGTTGACACCTGGATCCCGACCCCGGATCGTAAGTCTGATCTCCCGTTCCTGATGCCCATCGAAGACGTCTTCACGATCTCCGGCCGTGGCACCGTTGTTACCGGCCGTGTTGAGCGTGGTCGTGTAAAGATCGGTGATAAGGTTCAGATCGTCGGTCTGAAGGACGAGTCCACCGACACTGTCGTTACCGGCACTGAAATGTTCCACAAGACCCTCGAGTACGCAGAAGCCGGCGACAACGTTGGCTGCCTGCTCCGTGGTATCGACAAGAAGGCTGTTGAGCGTGGCCAGGTTCTGGCAGCACCCAACTCCATCAAGCCGCACACCAAGTTCAAGGGCCAGGTTTACGTTCTGTCCAAGGAAGAAGGCGGACGTCATACCCCGTTCTTCAACAACTACCGCCCGCAGTTCTATTTCCGCACCACTGACGTTACCGGCGTTATCACCCTTCCCGAAGGCACTGAGATGTGCATGCCCGGCGACAACGTTGATATGGACGTAGAGCTCATCACCCCGATCGCCATCGAGAACGGCCTTCGTTTCGCTATTCGTGAAGGCGGCCGTACCGTTGGCTCCGGTGTTGTTATCGGCATCAACGAGTAATTTATAAAAAATTATGTTTACCACCCCATTTTTGGGGTGGTTTTTTTTATCATCTTATGCTATTATTATAAATTTATAAGATTATTATAGTATGAGGTTCAGTGTCGTGAAGAAAAATAAGAACAACACAGAAGCTGAAAACATAATGACGCCTGATGCAGAAAAAAGAGATGCTGCAAGAGCTAAACAGAGGCGCCGCGAAGTATGGGACGGGATAAACCGCTTTTTTGACAGAATTGCCGGCTTTATCATCGTGTTTGTGCTTGTAGTTGGATTCAGCCTGCTGATTTTTGATTACATGTGCATAAAAGGGCCATCACCGACGTTTCAGGAATTCTGGCTCAGGACATTGTCTGAAACACGCCGCTTCGGTTTTATTAACAACCTGTATCTCTCCCAGCATGAGCTGGATGAGATCGGCATTGACAGAAAAGGCGTTCTGGACAATGAAGTCATGGTTCCAACTTTTGACAGTTCCCTGATTGCCATTTCCGAAGAAAAAACGGACATTAACGGGATGGACGCCTACGGCCTGATTGATGATGACAACGATGGTATCATTTTTGAGAATATCAATTATAAAGGCGCTGTCGGCTATATGATTGTTGTTCTAGATCCTACGCGGGTGTTTCTCGGATGTGCGAACGGCCCGCAGGATCACTACGGATACGGTATGATTCTCGACGATATGGTTGCAAAGTACGGAGCACGAGGGGGAATCAATGCTGGCATCTTTGTAGACGACAACGGTGCCGGTGCAGGCTGGCCGCCTTCCGGCATCACGATTTCCTTGGGAGAAATATACGAACCCGACGCAAACGGATCTGTTTGCGGTATCAGCTCCGATGGCATCCTCTACGTCGGCGATTATGACATTGATCTCTGTGTTAATCAATTCCATTTGGAGAATGCCTGCAGCTTTGGGCCCATCCTGATTGCCAACGGGCAGAAAATGAGTGATGAGATGCTTTCCAGCGGCCTGAACCCGCGCACGGTTATCGGCCAGCGAGGTGACGGAGCGATCCTTCTTCTTGCTGTTGACGGACGGCAGGCGTACAGCCAGGGCCTTACATATGGTGACTGTGCAGATCTTCTTCTTGATTATGGCTGCATTAATGCCATGAATATGGACGGAGGAAATTCTACATCCATGTATTTTGACGGCAAGCTGATCAATCATCCGTCGAATCAGGCAGGCGGTACGAGAAACCTGCCCACAGCATGGCTATTCAAGTAACAGAAGAGGATAATGCTATGACAGAGAGAACCAAGCAAAAGAGAAGACGGATCGGCAAGGCAATCTATACTGTGCTGCTGCTCATTTTCGCCTTTGTGCTGATCATGATTGCCTATATTGTTCTGTCAGACTGGCAGAATTATCTCATCGCCTATGAGAAGTCACAGCCGGACGCAGTTATTTCCGAGTATATGGAGAATCTCAAAAGCACAAAATGGGAACAGATGGTTCATGATGCTGTGACACAGATGGAGCATCCTTTCCAGTCTGACGCGGAATGTGAAGAGGTAATCAACAAAATGCTCGGTGAAACGCTGCAGTATAAAGAAACTCCCAGCGGGGCGGAGAATGTAAAAGTCTTCAATGTCTACTGCAACGGCAATCCTGTCGGCCAGTTTCAGATGGAGCGAGATCTTTCCTATGAGAACAGTATCAAAATCGATTCCGTGCTAATGTTGCGGAAGATTGAGTTCTTCTGGTTTATTCAGGATGCCCGCTCCCTCTGTCCCTGGAAGATTACCGGAGACAGCTATGATATTTCAAACTTTACCTTTACATCTTCTGCATCTGCAGTGGTTCCCGAAACTTATTCCATTCGGCTTAACGGCATTGATGTCGGCCCAGAATATATTACGGAGACGGGTATCAAATACGATGTACTGGAGCCCTATTATGAGGACTATCCCGGCCTTCCGACAAAAGTGAAGTATGTCGTCGGCAATATTTTCGGGAAACTGGATCCGGTTGTTGTTGATCCTCAAGGGAACGAAGTGAAGATCGACCCGACAAGAGACGATTCCCAGTTTATGGAGCCTTGCTCTGCTGAAGAAGTCAGCGCCTTGAGTGAATTTGCCTATTCGTTTGTTGAGCCATATGCCAGATTTACCGGGACCAAAAATGTCTGGGGGAATTACGGCGAACTGAAGAACTATGTCAAACCAAACAGCGAATTTGCCAAGAGGATGGATCTTTTTATCGAAGGCGCGGATGCCTGGCTGAACTTCCACAGTGTCGAAGTCAACAATGTCAGCATCAACAGTGTGTATTCTCTCGGTGGCGGGTTCTACGTCATCAACATGACCTATGATACCACCAACTATGCGGCTTATAAGACTGTAAATGAAACCAACACGAGAAGGCTGATTGTCTGCTGGGACAACAGCGGCATCCAGGCTGTCTCCGTAGAGTAATTACAGAGGTTTTTTACGCATATGGATCAGTTCAGCGGCGATTGCCGCGATTCTCTGGTGATCGTGCTCCCTTCCCTGGATCCTGACGCAAAGTTCAGCAATGTGGTTTCGGGGCTCGTGGAGAGCGGTTTTCGGAATATCGTCATCGTGGATGACGGAAGCGATTCCGAGCATCAGCAGTGGTTCAGCCTTGCGGAAGAATACCCGCAATGCACGGTTTTGCACCATGGCATCAACAGGGGAAAAGGCAGGGCTTTGAAAACGGCTTTTTCCTGTGTGATGGAAAAAATCCCCGATGCTGAAGGTGTTATCACCATCGATGGGGATGGACAGCATCTTTTAAAAGATATTATCGCCTGCGGCAACAGAATGCTGGAGGAAAAAGACAAGGTTGTTCTTGGCTGCCGTGATTTCGATCTGCCCGGTGTTCCGCCCCGCAGTGTTGCAGGCAACAAGTTTACTTCAAGGGCTTTTCGTCTCTTTTTCGGCATCAGGCTCAGCGATACGCAGACAGGCCTGCGTGCTATCCCGGCGAAGTTTTTGCCGGAGTTCTGTGACATTTCGGGGGAACGTTTTGAGTACGAAACCAATATGCTCCTGCAGATGAAGCGCAGCGGCATTGGTTTCTGTGAGCAGCCGATTGAAACGGTCTACGATCCCGATGACTATTCATCCCACTATAATGCCGTCAAGGATTCCTGGAAGCTCGGGAAGGTTATGCTTCGTTTCCTGCTTTCCGGTTCGGGTGCAAAATATGTTCTCAGCTCTGTGCTGTCATTTGCTGCCGACAAACTGTTTTATCTCTTTCTTGTAGGAGCATTCGGGGTTGCAAGAGAAGCAACGTTTCATCTCATAGCAACGTTTTCCTCCTCTCTTCTCAATTTTCATCTGAATAAGTTCTGGGTTTTCCGGAAGAAGGGAGAATACGCAAAGGATCTTTTTGCCTATTACTGTGTCTGCATCCCGCGCACGCTCATCTCCACAACATTTACATCCCTTGTCATAACACGGTTGCGTGCCGGAACACCGGGTGTTGCAACGCTGGTCAACATAATTGTTGATACGATCCTGTTTATTGCCACGTATTTTATCCAGAAAAAATGGGTGTTTAAAACATCTGCCAAGTAAAATACAAGAGACAGGAAAATTTAAAAATTCATGAAAAAGGCTGGTTGTATGGTCTGCATGCTGCCAGCCTTTTTATCATAAAAAAGTCAAAAAACGACAAAAAAAAACGTTGCTTAGAGTTGACATAAATGATATAAATATATTTGAAATTACGTTAACACCGTTATGTGCAATCTATTATCCATTGAAGAAAGGAAGTGTGCAGTTTGAAATATAAGGACTATCTTATTCTTCCCGTTCTTATCATGTATCTGCTGTACGCCTCCTGTGCCTATATTTCCAAAACGGAGGAAAGATTAGACGGCAGAAAGGCTGATGCACCGGTTGCCACCGTCGATCCGTCTGTGATTTCATGGGGCGGAGAAGAGGGCGAGTACGGCGAATGCTGGTATGCAGAAGGTGCACGAGGCACTTCCTATTTTATGGTTGCCTGCAACGGAGAAAAAGATCCTGTAATCTGTTTTTTTAACAATACGTCCGCAGAAAGGCATAATGCAGGCACAGAGTCATCCTGTGTGGTGTCTGACAAACACATGAAATGCACAAATAACGGTATCCGCTATGATCTGATCTTTGTTGACGAGATGACGGCCTATGATCTTCTCTCGGGCACCTATTACCAGCGCGGAGATTATAATCTGCTGAAGTCACAGCTTACCACAGGCAAATTTGTCAGTGCCGATAATCCGAATCACTATTACGTTTTTAAAGAGAACGGAAAAAGCGTCGAATATGCCGGTGACAAGGTTTTCAAAGGAAAGTGGAGCATCAGCACATCCGATTCTATTTCCCTTTATGATAAAACCTGCAGAGAGGTCTTCGATCTGCAGCTTCTGTCAGACGATTTTGGCAATGTTTGCGGGTTCAATACAAACGGGGCAGTTTATACACTGGCTGCTTGACCTCCGGCATAAAACAGAATAAGAGATAAACAGAGAGATACGGGCGTTCAATGTTCGGTTCTCTCTGTTTTGTAATTTAAAGAATCTTTCTTTTTTGTTCATTTTTTGTACATATTTTCATAGTAAGATAACCGGTACTGTAGAAAATCAGGAGTATAGCCATGAGCGGAAAGAATGCAGACGAAGCCAGGCCTACAACTGAATACGGAACATCCCGCGGCCTCTTTGGAGAGACGGACAGGGAGAGCGGTGAATATCATTTCCGCAACGGGTACACACAGCAGGTTTATTCAAATGCCCATTTTGTCCCGGTGGATGAGAGCACTTCTCCTCCCAAGTATTACCGCCCTGTTTCTAAAAACAGCAGTGAGGGATCCGGCTCTCACGGCAGCCGAAAAAAAGCCTCAGGGTCGGGGTTCGCAGCTGTTCTGCTGCTTTGTTTTCTCAGCGGCATCATCGGGGGCGCGTTGGGAGCTTATGCGTATTTACACTATCTGAGGGTCGAAAAACCGGCGATGATTGCTGAGGAAGTGCGTGACGCTGCCATTGGTGAAGAAGCTGCCTCAGAAGAACTGTTTGCCATGGGGGAAGAAGCGGAATTCTTTGCAGATGCGGAGGAAAGCGAGCTCACTGCCGCGGATATTTACGACCGGGCTTGTACCCAGGTTGTCAGTGTGGCGGTTGAAACGGTTTCTTATGATTTATTCGGCAATCAGACGCCCTCTGTAGTCAGCGGCTCCGGCTTTGTCATCACGGAAGACGGGTATATACTCACCAACTACCATGTGGTCGAAAAGGCTGTGAAAAACAGCCTGAATGTCACAATCAGCACGTATGACGGAGCAGTTTCTGTAGGCAAAATTGTCGGTTCGGATGAAGACCAGGACCTTGCTGTTATCAAGATTGACAAAGACGGATTTACTCCTGTCCTGTTTGGTGACAGTGATGACCTGAAAGTGGGCGACAATATTTACGCTGTCGGCAATCCCTACGGCATACTGGAGTTCACTATGACGATGGGCCATATCAGTGCTCTCGATCGGCAGATTGCCACGGAAGAAACAGAGAAGTCTCTTAACATGTTCCAGATTGACGCTGCAGTCTATTCCGGTAATTCCGGCGGCCCTGTATACGATTCACGCGGCAGAGTCGTCGGTGTTGTCACGGCGAAGTATGCTTCTTCCGGTATGGAGGGCATCGGTTTTGCAATCCCCATCAATCAGGTACTGCCCGTTGTCAGTGAACTGATCGACAAGGGGTATGTAAGTGGGAAGGCTTCTCTGGGACTCAGCTTTGACAACCGCTACAACACCGTTTACAGCCGTTATTACCGGCTTCCGGAAGGTGCATTTGTATCCTCCGTGCAGAGCGGCAGCTGCTCGGAAGCAGCAGGTATCCGCGCCGGTGATATCCTCATGAGAATAGGGGACTATACGATTGAAGATTATGCGGATGTTCCCGCAGCGCTGCGCCATTTCTCCGCAGGTGAAACGGCAGAAGTCAGCGTTTACCGTGAAGCACAGATCATTACCGTTACGCTCTGCTTTGACGAGGCAGTGCCTTCCGTTTCGCAGAATACCTCCCGTATCACATACTACTCCTTTTACAGAAATTACTGATTTTTCGAAATAATGCTTGATTTTTTAAACGGATACGCTAAAATATCATCGTTATTCTCATTATAATTCGGGAGGAATTCGAAATGACTTATGAAATTGATATAGCTGGGATGAAACGGCAGCTTCCGATCTGCCGTGTGACGGATGATCTTTATATCGGCGCGTTTGTCATGTTCGGCGATGTGGAGCTTACCGTTCACTGTGCCAAGGAGCTCCTTGCTCGTGTCCCGGAGTATGACTATATCCTGGCGCCAGAGGCCAAGGCAATCCCGCTGGTCTATGAGATGGCCCGCCAGAGCGGCAATAATAAATACTTTATTGCCCGCAAGCATGCCAAAGCTTACATGAAGGGTATTTTTGAAGTCAATGTCCGTTCTATTACCACAGATGCCGAACAGAAGCTTATTATCGACTCGGAAGATGCCGCCATGCTCCGCGGAAAACGCGTTCTCCTGGTTGATGATGTTATTTCCACCGGGGAGTCGATCCGTGCGGTTGAAAAGCTTGCCGAAGCTGCCGGAGCTGTTGTTGTTGGCCGTGCAGCCCCGCTTGCCGAGGGTGATGCCTATTACCGCGATGATATTATTACCCTGGCCCAGCTCCCGCTCTTCAATGCGGACGGCACTGTGAAATAATGGCATTTTCCCAATACATCTCTTTACAAAATAAGGCTGCAACACAGCCTTTTTTCTTATGAATCCGATCGAACGCGAAGCCTGTATGCAACAGGCACTCACGCTTGCGAAAGAAGCCGCAGCATGCGGTGAAGTCCCGGTTGGATGTGTGGTCTATGATGCATCCGGTGCAATAATCGGCAGGGGCAGGAACCGCTGCCTGCAAAAGCATGATGCAACGGCTCATGCCGAAATCGAAGCCATCCGTGAAGCATCTGCTTTTTTGGGAGACTGGCGTCTGGATAGCTGCACCCTTTTTGTTACGCTGGAGCCCTGCCCCATGTGCACGGGCGCCATTATGAATTCCCGTATCCACACGGTCGTTTTCGGCGCGCGGGATCCGGTCAAAGGAGCCTGCGGCAGCGTGATCGATCTCTTTTCCGAGCACTTTCCGGACAAGGCTGCTGTGTACAGCGGCGTTCTGGCAAATGAAAGTGCTGCCATGCTCTCTGCATTTTTTGATCAGGTACGAAACAATCCGACTGAAGAAGCCCGACAGAAAAGTGAGGATAATGCTTCATGATAAAACGAACCCTGTGGCTCGTCGTGATGGCTTGCCTGGGTATATCGCTTTACACCATTGTAATGGAGCGAAGCCATCAAATTGAAGAACAGGTTATTATGGGCGGTGTGGCCGGTTTTGCAGGCAACGACTATGTTTCCTATGCCAATCCGAATGCCGAGCCTGAGGTTGTGGATGATGGGTTGAACTGGCCGGATATTGACATCACTCTGCCTCAGTATTCCATCGTGAATAACAGCAGCCTCCTCTCTTCTGCATTTGTCCCGGATCTCGCCATGGAGGAAGACGGAGAGACGTACGCGCCCATTTACGGCACGAAATGGCAGTATTTTGAAGCTGCAGCAAAACCCTTTCTGGATAAAATGCTTAAGGATATGGAAGCGGCTGGTTTTACTCCCTATATTGCCAGTTCCTACCGCACCTATTCCTATCAGAGCCAGCTCTTTAACACGAAGGCATTCGGCCTTTTCATGGAAATGGGCTATACGAACAAAGACTATGATGAATACGGCACCGAAGAAGGAACGGAAGTTTACAACGCCTATCAGCTCGCAGCGGAACGTGCCAAAAAGATTACAGCACCTCCGGGTGCAAGTGAACATCAGCTTGGCCTGGCTGTTGATATCTGGGACAAGGAGCGTCCCCGTCTTTCCTCTTATACCGTTATGAATGAAGAATTCCGCAACTGGCTGGAAGAGCATTCCTGTGAATATGGATTTATCCAGCGGTATCCGACCAATAAACTTCTCCGCACAGGATGGGATGAACCCTGGCATTACCGCTATGTCGGCATAGAAGTGGCAACCTTTATCAAAAACACCGGCATGTGTTATGAAGAGTTCTATAAACACTATAACCCCGAGTTTAAAGAGTAAAATTCATAATTCCTAATTTGTTGTTTATAATTTCAAAAAACAGTTGACATTAACAGCAAGATCTGGTAATATACTTTTCGCCTCAGGAGTTAGGCGTTTTGGGGGTATAGCTCAGCTGGGAGAGCGCTTGAATGGCATTCAAGAGGTCAGCGGTTCGATCCCGCTTATCTCCACCAAAGAAAAAAGTTCCAAGATTTTTAGTCTTGGAACTTTTTTTGCGCATTTAACGGCCTTTTTGTACGATCATACGTATTATTTTGTAGAAAATAAAAATGAATGGGGAATCTGGAAAAAGGGCACAGAAAATTGCGAAGAATTGAGAAAAATGGGGGAAAATTAGAATATTGCTACATGCTGTTGCTACACAGAATGGCTTATATTTTATCGGTTATTCTTCTCAGATCTGAAATTTCAACATCCTGATAGTATTTCAGCATCTCTTCGGAAGCATGACCGATCAATTCCTGTTTATCTTTGCTTGGTGCCTCTACCCGTTTCATAAGGGTTGCAAACGTATGTCTGCAGCTATGAGGAGTATACTTATGGCGTCTTACCCCACCGGCTATTTCCACCATTGGATTATCAATTCCGCAGCATTCCAATACATGATAGAAATAATCATCTGTAAAATTATCGAGTGTTATCATCCTGCCATCCCTGCCAAAAAAGAAAGGACCTGATTCTCTGCCTTCGGCAATCCGTTCGATAATAGGCTGGATTTTCGGTGAAATGGTTACCACACGGTTCATTCCTGCAGATGTCTTAGATCCTCCTATGAAGCATTGCCGAGATCTATCGTAATTGGATATTTCAAGAGAAAGAAATTCTGAGGGTCTGAAACCGAGATAAATCATGCAGTAGACATAGTCCGCATAATCGACTGATCCGATAGAATCTTTAATGAGCTTTATCTGCTCTTCAGTGAAGGATTCACGATGAGTTGAACTTTCACCACCGACAATCAGGAATTGGGCGAGATTAAGATTATTTGGAGTGCATCTGCGAGGAATGCCATATTTATATACAAGACCACACACGGCTTTCATGTTCTGCTGGGTTCTTTTTCCTTTCCCGCAATTGTCCAGACAATCCTGTAGATCATCAATATCAATTTCTTCCATTGTCATATTCCATACGGGTTTAAAGTATTTCATACCAGCCTTGTAGCAATCAATAGTGGATTTCCCGGCACGATGTGTCGGAAGCCATTTATCATAGAGCTGCTTAAAAGTGATCTTATCTTTTGCTTTCTTTTCAGAGACAATTCTGAGAGAGGGAAGAGCATTGACTGCATCGGTTTTTTTATCGAAGACTTTGGAATGTGTACGTTTATGCTTTTTGCCTTCTTCGTCTGTGTAATAACCGAGTACCACTATCGCCCTATATTTACCACTGGGTGTTTTATAAACGCTACCTTGGCCGTTACCGCGCTTTTTTGGAGCACCACGAGGTTTTTTCTGCTGTGTCCCGCAATATATACAGAAGGCCCCATCTGGGACCTCCTGTTTGCATTTCCGGCAGATCATGACTATCTCTCCGCAGTGATAGCACCTTCATCCGGGGCGTTGAGCACTTCTCCGGTCTCCTGATCCACTTCAACAAGGCCGGCATTATCCCAGGATACTTCATTCGGAA
>JAFQZI010000017.1 GCA_017406005.1 Oscillospiraceae bacterium
ATATTTTCCGGACAACACATCCGAATATGCGCCGTCTGGAAGATAGTTAATTACATAACCATAATGCGTCTTTCTACCAAGGCGAATGCGCCCTTGTTCTATCCTGCTCTTTAATTCGTCAGGTCCTACCTGCCAACAGCCCATATCTCCGTTAGTCCTTATAGGGAGAACTTGAACCAATCCTTCAAATTCAATTCCTCGATTGAGTGGATTGGGGAGTGGCGACCCGATTTGTGAAATAGTCATAGACGATTCATCAACATAAATCGGGTAGTAAAGCCCCGGACGTTCCCTTCTCGAAGAATGGCTCCCTCGTCTCATCATTGAAGTCCAATCAGGCTCTTTTCCTTCTTTTACAGTAACTGTTCAGTCCTGCTGAGAATTCCACAAAGTAGAAAACAAGAAGTTCAGAGTCAAAAACTGTGATTCTGTCAATTTACAGCCACCGAAAAATGTGCTATACTGAAGAAAAAGCAAAATAGCGGTGGTGAAAAAGGATGACAGTGATAGAAGAACTCATGGCAACCGTCAAGGCACAACAACATACGATTGAGGTTCTGACCATCAAATTGGAAGAGACCAATGCCAAGCTCGACAAAGCCAATGCCAGAATAGCAGAATTAGAAGAACAGCTGCATAAAGACAGCCATAACAGCAGCAAACCACCGTCTTCAGACGGCTATGAAAAGCAAACGCCGAAAAGCCAGCGAAAAACGAGCGGAAAGAAAGCAGGCGGTCAGACCGGACACAAGGGAAATCATATGATGCTGGGCGCCCCCGACCGAATCGAGATGGTATATCCGCAGCACTGCGTAAATTGTCCTCACAGGGCTCACTGCGACAAATTAAAGGTACACGATACCTGCTATACTGTTGATGTAGAGATCAGAAAAGAAACTGTCAAATACGAGATCATGGAATGTAATTGCGGCGGCGTACAGGAAACCGCAAAGCGCCCTGCCGGTATCAGCGGATCCGTTACATACGGAAACCGCCTGAAAGCTCTTGTATGCGTTCTGAGTACCAAGGGAATGGTGGCGATAAAGAACCTCTGCGAGATCATTCACGGTCTGACCGGCATCAAGCTCGGCACCGGCACTGTTTGCAATATGCTGCACAGTGCTGCGGCACAAGCAAAAACGGTTGTAGACGGTTTTCCACAGGAATTGCACAAAAATCCTGTTGTGCATTGTGACGAAACCGGTCTGCGCGTAAATGGAAAGCTGCATTGGGTTCATGTAATCAGCACATCCCTGCTGACTTACTATGCCCTGTCTGAAAACCGCGGAAAGAAAGCGATGGATGAGATCGGATTTCTTGCATCATACCGCGGCATCGTGGTGCATGATTTCTGGGCGTCATATTTCAAGGCGACCGGAGCGGAACATGCTATGTGCTGTGCGCATCTTCTGCGCGAGCTGACAGGTGTTTTCGAGAATCATCCGGAACAGACATGGGCACAGGAACTGTACTGTGAGCTGCTGTCCATGTACCGTGCTGCAGATTTTTACAATCAGCATCCGGAGATCGAATCGCGGCAGCATTACATGGAATGCCTGAAGCGGAATTATGATCAGATCCTTGAAAAGGGCGCAGCACAGAATCCGCTCCCAGAGAAAGAATCCGGAAAGCGCGGTCGGGTGAAACGCGGAAGAATCCGTGCTCTGATCGACCGTCTTCGGATATACAGGGGAGAAGTCTGCCGTTTTGCAGATAATCCCATCGTACCCTTTACAAACAATCAGGCCGAGCGCGATCTGCGTATGGTCAGAATGAAGAGCAAGGTCATAGGGTCATTTCGTTCAGAACAGGGTGCGATAGACTTCCTGCTGCTGAAGACCTTTACCTCTACTGCTGCAAAAGCAGGAATCGCTGCTTTTGATGCACTGTTTTCTATGTTCCAAGGGAAGTTGGCTTTGAGGACTGAATAGTTACATTATATCTTTTGAATGGAGAAAACATCTATGTTTAAGTTTTTGGTTGAAGAGATCGACAACAGGGAAAAGAGCGCAGAGCACATTGCGTATCTCGAACAAAAATATGGCATTGTGTTTCCTGATATTCTAAAGGAGCTTTATTCCAGAACGAACGGCGGTATACTGAAAGAAAATGAAGTTCCGGTCAATGAAGATCCGGATGATTTCGATGAAGTGTGGTGTATGCACAATTTGGGGGAATCGGATTATAATTTTGAATTTGTTGCAGATAATGACAGAACAGAACCGATGAATAAATTTATTCCTGATGACTGGTATCCTTTTGCCTATGACCGTGGCGGTGCCACTTTCTATTGGAGCAACAAGGATCATAAGGTATGGTTTGTGATTAAGGATGATCCGGACAGCCTTGAAGAACCAGATCTTGTCGCAAACAGTATCGAGGAATTTATCGAACTGCTGAATAATTCTATTGAAGAATGATGTGAATGGAGGTATCCCTTATGCCGCGCAAGAAGAAAACCGAAACCGCACCTGTTGCCGAAGTCAAAGCTGATGTTGTGACCGAGCCGGTCACGGAAGCAGTCGCAGAAGTTCCTGTTGAGAAACCGGCAAAGAAACCGGCAGCAAGAAAAACTGCTGATGCCAAGAAGCCTTCAACGAAAGCAAAGGCAACCGCGAAGCCCGCTGCCAAAACAGCGAAGGCTGCAACCGCGCCGAAGGAAACTGTCAAGATTCAGTTTGGCACAGATGAGTATGACTTTGCTGAAATCAAGAAAGCTGTCGAAGCGGATTACAAGAGCAAGGTCAAGGGTAGAATCAAGACCGTAGAAATCTACATCAAGCCGGAGGACAAGGCTGTCTACTATGTTGTCAACGGTGACTTTTCTGATAAGATCGACCTGTGAGAACGAACAGAGGGAACGAGATTCATTTGAATGATCTCGCTCCCTCTCGTTTTTTACAACTTAATCAAAATGCGGTTTTCTATAGCACCAATTCGTATGGTCGCTGTTGTTCCAGATCCGATCTATGATTTCTTTGGAAAAAATGAAATTCTCGCTGTTGCAGACATCCATCCAGAAGTAGCTGTCTGGGTGATTCCGGAAGAATCTAGAGACGATCTGTAAAACAATTTCTTCTGCGTTTCCGATCCCTGTATTTTCAATAAAGATCGGATTGCGAAAATTGCAGTCAGGCAGATGGTATAGAGCGGCATCATCATCGCAGTATTCCGTTTCTTCATCATCGTCTCCGACATACATGATGCAGCCGTGCTCGTTATTCTGACTGCTGACGGACACCATATCATTGTATCCGAAATCATAATTCAGGTGCAGCTCGTCGAAAATGCTTTTCAATTCCGCTTTCAGTGCTTCTACGTCCGGAAAACTGTCCCTTGTAAATACGAACGCTTCATTTGCCATGTTATCACTTCCTGTATATACTGTTTGAAACCAGCGTGTTCTTTTGTTTGGATAGATTATATCATATTTCTCTCGAAAATGCAACAGCGCTTCTTTTTTTCAGCAAGGTATCCTTTTCCCTATTGACAAAGCGTTTCTCTTGTGGTATAATCAAAAGAGAATATATGTTCG
>JAFQZI010000018.1 GCA_017406005.1 Oscillospiraceae bacterium
CCTCGGTGATGATATGCTGGATCACAACCGTTTCGGACTTCTGACCCTGCCGCCAGAGGCGGGCGTTTGTCTGCTGATACAGCTCCAAACTCCATGGCAATGAATACCAAATGATCTGATTGCCGCCCTCCTGCAGATTTAAACCGTGCCCGGCAGACTGCGGGTTGATCAGCCCGACCTGCAGCTCTCCCCTGTTCCATGCCCGGATGCTTGCTTTGGAATCCAATTGCGAGAACAGATAGCCTTTATCCCGGAGCATAGCAGAAATCCTCGTCAGATCATGACGGTAGCTGTATACCACCAGAACCGGCTTGCCGTTGGCGGCTTCCAGCAGATCTTCCAGTGCCTCGATTTTCCGGGAATGAATCTTCAGAGGTGTACCGTCTTTAGCATAGGCCATACCGTTTGCCATCTGGCTTAATTTGTTTGCCAGTGCCATTGCGTTTTTCGCCGTGACCTCTCCTCCGGCCAGGCTGACGATCATCTCCTGCGTCAATGTCTGATACATCCGCTTCTCCGGCTCGCTCATGTATACCTTATAATCTGTTGAAATCAGTTCCGGCATCTGTAAAAAATCCATTGCTTTCATGCTGATCGTTATATCCCCGATTGCAGCATAAATTGCTTTTTCGGCTCCCGGTTTCAGCTTCCACTCTTTGGGATGATCCTGATACCAGCTGACAGGAGTAAAATAATGCTGCTGATAACTTTTCAAACTTCTGCCAAGGCGTTCTCCACCATCCAAAACACCAAATTCCGCATACAGATCCATCAATCCGTTGCTTGCCGGCGTACCCGTCAGGCCGATGACACGCTTTGCCTCCCGGCAGAGGCGATACACCGCCCGCGTCCTCTGTGCGGAATAATTCTTAAAGCTGGAAAGTTCGTCCAAAACAATGGCATCAAACAGGTAGATCGGCCACTTCTGCATAACCAGCCACTGAATGTTATCCCTGTTTGTCACGTAAATCTGTGCATCCGCCTGCAGCGCTTCCAGCCTTTGCTTCGGAGTGCCGAGTACGACGGAAACCTTCAGCCCCTGCAGGTGATCAAATTTTTCAGCCTCAACCGGCCAGACGTCTCTTGCAACTCGTAAAGGAGCCACAACAAGAACTTTTTTGATCTCCCCTGCTTCCAGCAAATCTTTCAGTGCGCTCAGGCAGATCACCGTTTTGCCAAGCCCGCAATCCAGAAACGTTGCGGCAACAGGATGTGTTTTGATAAAATCTATCGTGTATTTCTGATAATCGTGTGCGTGAAACTGCATCGTTTTTTCTCCTTGAATTTCAATGTGGGTGCAGGTGCCGTAAGTCGTTTCATAAAATTTTATAATAGAAAAATCTGGCCATAAAAATCCTATAGCGAAGTTCTTGATACGACCTACTACATCTGCACCTTATTTGTTATTTTCTTAGTTTATGCGTTATCGGAAAATTCATCTTTTAGTCTCAATCCATTGACAATAATGCCTTTTTTTGTCTTCTTTCGTACGAAACCGGAAAGTTCCAAAGTCGTGTAAAAATCTGACGTGCTTCTTGTATATTCTCCGTTCCTGGCACAATGTGCACGATACTCCGTATACAGCTCCCCGGACTTTTGTGTGAAAGACGGATCAACCTCACAGCATTCTTCCAAAAAATTGGCAAACCAGTCATTGTTATCCCGATAAGCCTGAATCGCTGAACGGACACAACCCGGAAGCCGGATTTCATACTCATTCCGGATCACTTCTTCGGCCCCGTCAATAATCCATTTCAGGATATATTCGCCGGCATTTTGAAAAAGGAAATCGGAATAATTCTTCTGATCCTGGCTGTTTTGTATAACTGCATTAAACGGAATCACGATAAGACGCCGCCAGGTACCTTCATCCGATGCACCGACACGCGGAAGATGGTTGGTGTACAGCACCAGAGTATGTGACGGGTTAAAGGAAAACGGATCTTTGTATTTTTTTCTCTGCATAGATTACATCTGTACTGCATAATTGCTTTACCATAGCAGTGTTGAGGCGCATGCCCTCTTCCAGTTCGGAAGCAATAATCAGCCTCTTCCCTTTCAGTTCCGCCATTTCCGGCTTTACATTCCGCTTGCAACCGACGGTAAGCGTATCTGCTGACAGATTCCCGGCATAAGAGCCGAACACTCTGGAAACCGTATTCCAGAAGGTGCTTTTACCATTTTTCCCGCTTCCATAGGCAATGATAATTGCCTCTTGATATACTTTGCCGATGGCTGCCATCCCGACTACCTGCTGAACATAATGAATCAAATCTTCGTCTCCACAGAAGAACACTTTCAAAGCATCTTCCCAAAGCTCTCGCCCCTTTCTCCCAGGAGAGACAGCCGTGATCTTTGTGATATGGTCCGCCGGATCCTGCGGCTGTGCCCCTGCCAGCCCTTTCCGCAGATCATAGGTGGCATCGGGTGTATTGAGGAGGAACTCATTCTTATCCAGGTCGGAAACATTCAACTGAACCATAGGCTTGGCAGCATCAAGGGCTGCCTTGACATATCTCATATCTCTCCGCTGCATTACAAAGTTCTTGTATGTCACGGCACCGGCAAACCGCCTGCCGGCAGCAGCCAGCCTTTCGTCTCCTGCCTGCAGGAGCTTATCCGTATATTTTTTGCCCGGGGCGATCTGAATTTCACTCTCGCCGAGATCCAGCAGCTCCTGCACGGCAGATTCCAACTGATCGGAAGCATCGGCAAGCTGCAGATCCAGAAACTCTTCGATACAGCCGTACGCCATCTGCCGGCTTTCCAGCCATCGCTTCCCATCATACCGCAGAAAATCCGTTGCTTCCGTAAAGCAGAGTTCATCGCTGCATTCCTTCACCAGGGCTTTCGCCTGGCCAATGTCGGAATAGTCAGGCGGTTTGAGGGAAACCGATGCAAAATCATTGCCGTACGCTTCCGGATCCACATACTCCGGATCCGTCAGAATCTTTTTCTGGTAAAACTTCATGGCGCTGTTCCAGATGGATGCGAGCTCTTCGCTCTCCAGCGGCGGGACACAGCGCTCTGCCTCTGCCAGAAACAGATCCCGTGCCTTGTCCGTGTCTCCGAAACGCTTCAGCACCTTTACAGCCACGGAATACATGGTGGTATTGCGCTGGCCCTGTGGAATAACACTGGTAAAGACAGAGAGGTTAGTGTTTAGGAAATAGGGATCAGTTGCAGAACCCAAGACAACGTTCTCTCCCATCTCATTCAGCTCGGACGGTGCACCCGGTGCGTAGGCAGAAGTTTCCTTCCGAGCAAATGCTTTGTAGCCCGAGCGGTCAGCATAACCACTCGTTCCGCTTTTCAACTGTAAATATTCGCTCAACAATGTGCCCTCATAACATTCGATCTCCGGGTTCTCGGTGCCGAAGAAAAACCTTGCCGCATCCAGAGCCTGGGCGTCAAAATACGGGAAGTATTCATACACCCTCTGCTTCATGGCAGCATATTCTTCCGCACCGGTGCACTCTTCTATCGGGAAGAAAACATGGAACTTCGGCCTGGCCGGTCTCCCGTTTTTTGCTTTCATGTGCGACCGGGAATAGTGAACGATGATTTCAACCCCCAGGAATGCATCACGGATATCTTCCGGAGATAACCATTCTGCCGGATCGTCGGAAAAATCATTGTCGACATCGAATGCCAGACAGGTGGAACGGATAAAGTTATCCGCACTGCGGTAATTGCCTTTGTATTCCGCACAGACATAATCATTCGAAAAAGCCTCTTTCAAAGCCTCATCGCTCAGATCCGGCAACCGGTTCGGATACCGGCAGTTTTTCGGATCATTGTGGGTATCCGCGTAAAAAATAGTGATCATAAATGTTCTCCTTTAATCTTTTCTGTAATATTCAGTTTCGAAGCCTTCGGCTTTCAGCAATAGCCCTTCTGCCCAGGGGGGCGTCCTTCCCATGATTTCACAGAGCTGATCCAGACTCAGGCTGCCGTCAGCTTCGCATATGATTTCGTCATGCACGTGCATCACAACCGGGCGGTCACCCAGATTCCCGATGGCATAGCAGAGAACATCCCTCGCCGTGGCCTGGATAATATTTTCCACAAGCCTGCCCGGGCTTGTCTCCAGACGCATCCACTGTTTGTTTACTCCGACACCGTAATAGGTGATGCAGTCACCATATTGATTTGTGCCGACCCGTGCACCGTAATACGCCAGCCGCTTGCCGGAAAGAAGTTCTATAAAGAGGAAGCCTTTTTCCCAGATAAACTTCAGCCCATGCGCTTTGGTTGTGCTGTGAAACTTCACCGCATCCATTGCCGCATCCCCGATGTCATACCAGAACTTAACGATTCTCGGATTCGCTGCCCGCCAGGCATCGACGATTGGCTGCAGTTCATTTTCCTTCAGGCCTTCCCGCAGGGCTCCCATTTTGATCAGAGCACCGACTCCGCCCTGGTAACCCAAAGCGAGCTCAGCGACCTTGCCTTTTGGCCTCAGATGTCCGTTCTCACCGTTTTTCACAACAGTACAGTGAAACATCTGGGAAGCCGATTCGCAGTAAATGTCTTTACCGTCGGCAAAAGCCTTGATGCGCCATGTCTCGCCGGCAAACCATGCAAGCACCCGTGCTTCGATGGAACTCTCATCCGCCACGAGGAGTTTTGGGGACAGGCTCTCTTCCCCTTCATTTAGCTCGGACGGAGCAGCTGGAGCGGTTGGAGATGTTCCCTTCCGAGCATATGCAGAGCACACAGTGCGTTCACCAGGTATAAAAGCAGTCCTCACCAGTTGTGAGAGCACATCCTGCATGTCAGGGTATTTTGCCTTTACAGCCTTCAGATCTCCTGCCCTGACCAGTGCCCTTGCCTCGTCAAGATCATCCATGTGGTTCTTCGGCAGGTTCTGGAGCTGGACAATTCTGGAAGCAAACCGGCCCGTTCGGTTGGCCCCGTAAAAACGGAACATGCCCCGCACCCTGCCGTCAGCATTGACGGAGCGCATCATCTTTTTGTACTTTGCTACCGAAGACCGGGATACTTTCTGATGCAATCTGAGCACCATGCGCACAACATCCGGCAGCTCTTGCTTCTCCAGCATTGATGCAACGGCCTCCTTGTCCAGAGAATCAGCCTCTACCCCCTGCCTCTGCAGCCACATCTTCAGCTGCTGCACAGAGTGCGGATTTTCCAAACCGGTAATCTTTTCGAGTTCTTCCTGTATTTCGCCGGTCACGGCATCACTGATGCGGATGGCATTTTTTACAAACACCTTGTCAATGGCGACACCGCGATCATTAATTCTTTCCGAATCCCAGAACTCTTCCCAGACAAACTCGGGAACAGGCCAGGAGGCAAGCTTATTGCATATTTCCATTTCTGCCAGAACATCATGCCGGTTGTACTCACAGAAAAGCTGCCACTCGGGATCATCTTTCATTGGGATCACGGAACCGGGTTTGCAGAACTTTCGTATCAGCCTCTCGCCGGTATCCAACTTGCCCTGCTGCAGATGCATAACCTCACTGATCTTTGCCAGACTCATCGGAAGCCCGAGATAGGCACCCCAGGTCATGACACACCGGAACTGCTCCGGTTCAATAAACGTGTTGGCCGGGTAGCCGAGAAACTTCGACAGGCAAACCCGCTCAAAAGCGCTGTTGTAAGCCCATTTCGTGACCTTTCTGTCCGTCAGTGCTGACAGGATCTCCATCGGAATGTTTTCCCAATGCGCCAGGTCAACCGTACCCACAGGTCCGCTGTCAACACTGTAGGAGAAGAGGAGGATTTTGAAATCCTCCGCCTCCGCATAACGGTAAACACCGCATTTCGCCAGATCGACCGAAGAGGATGTCTCCAGATCGATAAACAGATCTTTCATCTTTTCTCCCTTCAAAACGGGATATCCGTTTCGTCATCCTCGTCCGGAAGAGCCTGGAAGTCATCCCTTGCCCGCTGGCCCCATCCGAAACGCGTTCCTTTTTTCACCAGCTGCACACCGTTCAGCCCGGCCGCAATGCCTTTTGACACCCCGCCGGCATTGTATGCGTACAGGTTGAGTGATACATTCACCAGACAACCGGAATACACTTCTGCCGGATCGATCGGCTCCTTGTCCCGGCCTACCACATCAGGCCTGTCCTTACTGCTGATATTGAGGTAGTAACTGTTCGCATACGCTTCCTGACCCGGCTTGTCGACATCACCGTCATGAATCGGACAGCGGATAGCCGAGAGCTTCGGTACGCTCTTGCCAGTGGCAAGCTTCTTTTCTCCTCCTGCATAGGCAGCCTCCAGAGCTGCCTGGTACTTATTCAGTGTTTCGATGTCGTCCTTCGGAATGATCAGGCACAGAGAATACTTCGCCGGTGACCCGTTAATACCTTTCGGCTGTGCCAGATTCGGCCAGTTGGCAATACCTTTTAAAACAATACGATTCGATTTTTCAGTCATTTTTTTAATTTCCTTTCAAAATATTTAATGTTTATGCTCCTGAATGAGCTTTGTACCTCCTCACGGTCGGGGATCTTTTTGCCCTTCACCCTGTAAACGGACGCTTTTTTTGAATTTGCACGGATCCCCGAACGAATTTTTGAGGATTTTTTGCGCGGATACTTTCACGGCTCCGCACCGGCCGCTTTGCTGATCAGTCTTCCTCTTCGTCCGGCAGATCAGCAAGTGATGCAACATACCTGCCGGCGGCTACAGCCACGAAGCTGATCGCGACACAAACGTCGATGATGAATTTTGCTTTTGCAGTTGTCATTTTCTTCGCTCTCCTTTCCGGAGGGATATCGTTTTTGCCCCTCTACTTTTCCAATGGACAAAAGTTCCGATTTTGAGCAAAAAAATTTTTCATTTTTCCAAAATTTTTTTGCCACTTCCCTATAACGCTGCATCTGGTAAGAAAATGTTCTCGGTAACCTGCCCAGCTTTTCAGCTATTTTCCGGTCTGAAATACGGAAATCTTCCTCCCAGAGAGCAATGATTTTGTCCGCATCCGGATCCATTTCCCGCAGGAGCTGAAGCAGCTTCTCCACCAGATCCCTGTCAGCAAACTGTTCTTCCATACTCGGGGAATCAGAGCACAGGCATTCAAGAAGGCACTGACCCTCTCCTTCTCCCTCTGTAAAAAACTCGTCCAGAGAGAGCATTTCATCACAGCAGTGAAACTCACAGGCATCACATATCCCGTCACAGAGCCACCATTTATCCCTCGGGCATCTGCAACAGCCGTGTCGCTGTTCTCTTTTCCTTAGAGTTACGCGCCAGCGGTCATATTCGGCATACTGTTCTTCCGTTACGGAAAACCATTCTCCGGTGCCCCTGTCATAGACCTTCCTGCTGCATTCTGCTTTTTTCATTTTCTTTTCCTTTCCGCTCCGGAAAGGCAGAAGGGGCAGCAGAGCAACAAAAAAAGCCGGGTTCCTGTTTTTGGCAGAAACCCGGCTATGGCGATTCCCGAAGAAGAGCGCACGAAAGCTAAGCACCGGTTCTGCCGGATCTCTCAGGCGGTTTGTACCGCCATGAAAAACCCTTATGATCCGCTGCCCCATCGTGCGCACTCAGGAGCTGTATGATATTTTATTTCCTCAGAATCCGTCGATTCTGATGGTTAACATAATTTATTCAGAAACAAAAAACCGGCAGATAGATTTATCCCAAAACAGGATAAGAAACTATCTGCCGGATTCCTCTCACTCCGAAGTGAGTCCAATCTTCTACGACAAACTTTAACAGACTGCAACGGCGATCCTGATGGTTCTAGCCAAATCCAACGCTCCCTGTGCAGCTGAGCTAAATTGTAAAAAGAACTTCTCTATAGTTTTTACAGATTTACCGGATTCCTCTCACTCCGAAGTGAGTCCAATCTTCTACAGTAAATTTTAACAGACTGCAACGGCGTTCCTGATGGTTCCAGCCAAATCCAACGCTCCTTGTGCAGCTGAGACTTTAAAATATGTTTATGTGGTCAGGCAGAGATGCCTTCGGACAGAATAACAAGAGCACCATCCTCATCTGACACGAAAATTTCAAATGTATCACATTTTCTGCATCTGAAATCTCCATAACCGTTATAATAATTTATATGCCCCTGAAAAGTGCCGCATTCCCTGCAAAAACAATAGGCTAATTTTTCCGGCATACGGATTAATAAGCCATCCGACCTTACTTTTTCCCTTTCTATAACACCTTTCATTATTCAGCCTTTCTTATGCAATACAGCATCATGGGTCGCTCCCATAAGCATCCTCAACATACGCGTCCATCTCCCACGGTTCGGCAAAGATCTCATGCCCGTCAACCATCCTACGCTCTGTGCCCGCCGATCTGCATATTCCGCATCAGCGTGGTTGCGTCTTCCAACAGATTCTTGCCGGTGAAAAGCGCATTGGCCCCGTACTTCGCCCGTACACTGAGCATGGCCCCCTGGATCTTTCTTTCCCTCTCCAGCCTATTATAATCCGTAAACAGATCCAGCTGGAGGGTCTCCCTTTCCACTTCGACATCCGCTGCGCAGACACCGAGTTTCCGGTAGAGAAGGCGATGATCCGTCTTTGCATCGAACTGGGCAGCCATCGCTTCCGCCACCAGCTTGGGGCTGTTCGTCTTCAACCGCAGACGTGCCGTGCCGTTGCTGTGCACGGGATGCAGCCTGCCGTAGAAATCCAAAGTCACCGGCCCGTCATAATGCGGGAGTATCTCCAGGCTCTTCCAGTCATACGACACCCACCAGGTGAATGTGCGGGAAATGATATGCTTCTCAAACATATTGGCGCAGAGCACATCCACCATCTCGAG
>JAFQZI010000019.1 GCA_017406005.1 Oscillospiraceae bacterium
ATCGACGCGGCAAGAGAACTGCAGAGCAGGCTCCGCGAACGGCAGAGGAAGAAATGAAGATCCGGATTGCTCAGCTTGAGCACGAACTGTATATGACGAAGCTGGAGTGTGACCTGCTAAAAAAATTGGACGAGTTGGAGAGGAGGGATGCCTCTCACAAGTAAGGCTCGCCAATAAATATGCAGCCATCAGAGACTGTATCGCAGAGTTTGGATATCCTGTTGAAACATGCTGCAAGAAACTGCGGGTTTCCCGGTCAGCATATTACAAATGGGCAAGCGGAAAAAAGAGCCATCGTCAGCAGGAGAATGAACGCATTGCGGCACTTGCCGAGGAAATTCATACTGAGAATCCAGATAAAGGCCACCGGCGGATCAGAGACGATCTGGAAAAATACCACGAGATCCAGATCAGCGATAAGCGGATGCTGCGGATCTGCCGGGCGAAAGGGATTAAGTCCACCATCAAGTATTCCAACAACGGATGCACACGTCATGCTGCGACCCCTCAGTATATTGCCGAGAACAAGCTGAACCGGGAGTTCCAGGCTGACCGACCAAATGAGAAGTGGCTGACGGATGTTACGGAGTTCAAATGGTACGAAGGCCCGATTGTCCATAAGGTCTATCTCAGCGCCATCCTTGACCTGTTTGACCGGCGAATCGTAGCATTTGTAATCCGCGACAGCAATGACAATCCGCTTGTCTTCGACACTTTTCGCGCCGCAGTTGACGCCAATCCGGATGCACATCCGCTGTTCCACAGCGACCGTGGATTCCAATATACGAACAGGACATTCCATGCCATGCTTGAAAAAGCCGGGATGCAGCAGAGCATGTCTCGAGTGGCGAGATGTATTGACAACGGCCCAATGGAGGGGTTCTGGGGAATTCTGAAACGGGAACGATACTATGGAAAGCGCTTCACTGATCGCGAGTCTCTGGTGAAGATGATTGAGGCCTACATCGATTACTACAACTCAAAACGGCTCCAGCGCAACCTCGGTATTCTGACTCCGCTGGAAAAGCACAAGCAGTTCTTGTTAGCGGCATAAATGAAACCCGCAAATGTCGTATGGATGCCTTGTCAGCCATACGAAATCTGCGGGTACCACAGCACCGCAGTGCTGTGAACTCTTCTTTAATTAGGGTCTACTGAAAAACAGGGAAATACGCCAATTGAGACAGCGCCTCAGCGCCGGAAAATATGAACTGCAAAAATGAGCGCAAGAGTTCCCTGTAGACTCTCTTCCATGCGTTCATCATGAGAATAGCAAAGCCAGCCTCTGTTTTTGAAGTTTCATCCAGCTTGGACATGATCCGGTTCAGTCCATATCTTCGTTTCGCGGTTCCATTCTTACCTTCGACCACATTCCGGTCACAGGCATCCTGGTGCATCTGAGCTTTGTTTGCTTCTTTTGCCGATTCGTCTTTAGGCCGGCCCAACGCCGGACCGGATAAACGGATTCCTCTTGTTTTACAGTAGCTTCTGTTTTCTCTTGTCTGGTAAATTCTGTCGGCCAGCACAGCATTGGGATAACAGCCATATCTCCTATGGTAGTTTTCAACCACCTCAGGAAGATCTTTTCCCTCATTGTAGTTGTTCCAGCAGGTCTGTTCAATGAAGGTGTAGCCATCCACAACAGAAAGATGAAGTTTCTGACCGAATTCAGTTGGTTCCGGCCGTTTCCCACGCACAATGGGATGTACATGCGGCTGCTGCAGACTGACAATCCTGTTCTCACACCGTCGAGTTCCGCTGTCATACATTTCTTTTTGCTGCAGATAAACCGCAGGAAGAACCAACATACGTTCCTTGAGCCAGCAAGGAAACTTCTCTTCCCAATCCGGAACAAGACCCTGCATTTCCTTCAACCGTTCCATCGCTTTTTCAATATACCAGAGCTGCTGCCCAATTCCGGTATGAAGCTTTTTCGCAGTCCACTTTTTGGATTTTGAGATGCTCAGAAAAGCCTGCCGTGCCTTCTTCTTGTTATAGGGATATTTGTGCTGATCGTGTGGAACATATGTCCATAAAAGATCAATTGCGCTTTCCAGATGTTCGCGGCATTGGTTGAGCAGATCAATATCTGTCGGATACCTGATGTCTGCGTTCGCAACTGTTGCATCCATAATCAAGGTTCCATTGTTGGGTGCTGAGTCTGCTTCCTCCGGCACCGTTTCAGAACCGCCGCCTCCGCTTCCTTGACCAGGATCATCGTCATTCCGATCCACATTCCGCATATCTTCCGGCCATTTACCGGTGCAGATATACTCATTCACCTTGGCAATGAACTCAATGGGAAAGCGTTTTCGGAAATGTACCATCATGGAGGCGTCAAAGAGAGGCTCCATATGAAATTCATGCAGTCCCAGATAGTACTGAACATATGGGTTTTCCTGGATGTACCGGACAGTATCTTCATCGCTCAATCTCTCGGACTGTCTCAAACAGACTGCACCGAAAGCTATTCTGGCTGAGATTGCGCCTCTGCCCGTTTCCTGTGACATGGACTGAATGTAGTATTCTTCTATCCGATCCCACGGCGTAATCTTTGCAAGCTTCACCCATCTGTTTTGAGCATCAAGCTTCCCTCCAAAGGGAAGGAAAAAATCTTCGATCGTCTGCTGCTCTTTGTTGGTCTTTCGGTACATGAAACCACCCCATAATGGCTGAGTTTTTGATGTCTGCGAAGATTTTGGCTGGTTCCATTATACCATATATACAACAATTTGCATCATAATTACGCACTAAATCCCAATTTCTACAAATTATTAAGAACTATTTTGTTCGAAATTATTTTTTCAGCAAACCCTAATTATTTTACTGTCCTCTTGACGGGATGCAGTTCAAAATGCGGCTGGGTGCGTTATCGTTGGGTGCACACCGGCAAACGATTGTGTATACAGGCAATAGAAGAGCGCCTCCTCCGGAATGATATGATCCTCCTGAAGTAGACAAGGGAAATAACCAAAGTCTACATCAGGAGGATTATTTATGAGCAGACGCAGACATACACCTGAATGGATGCAGGAGAGGGTCGAGGAATATCTTTCCGGTAAAGCATCAATAAAAGCAATAGCTAGAGAGCATGAAATCGGTGTAGCCACATTAAAGGGATGGGTCCGTAAATACAGAGAACAAGGAATATCGGCTTTCCTTGAAAGAGAGGGAAACGCGAAATATAGTAAGGAATTCAAGATGCAGTGTGTTACAGCGGTGCTGCGGGGCGAAGGTAGCGTTGACGATATAGTTGCGAAGTACAACATTTCTGCCAGAGAGGTTCTCAGACGCTGGATAAAGCGCTATAATGCCAATATGGAACTCAAGGATTATGATCCGAAACGGGAGGTCTATATGGCAGAATCGAGAAGGAAAACAACGCTTGAAGAGCGGAAAGAAATCGCAGAATACTGTATTTCCCATGGTAGAGACTATAAGAACACTGCTGCACTCTATGATGTATCCTACAGTCAGGTATATACATGGGTAAAGAAATATACGGTTAGCGGTGATGCAGGACTCGAAGATCGGCGTGGTCATCATAAGACCGACGACGAGGTAGATGAGCTTGAACGCCTGCGAAGGGAAAATTTACGGCTGAAACGGCAATTAGAAGAACAGGGAATGCTGGTTGAACTATTAAAAAAAGTGAGGGAATTCGAAGGGAGGTGAGGCTTGGTCGGCTGAGATATGCCTCCAAATATCTGGCGATCCAATATTTCTATGCAGAAAAGCACTGGAGCATCAAATGGATGTGCAAACATCTTGGGGTTACACGAGCGGCCTATTACAAATGGCTAAAGCGGGATATACCTGAGGCTGAGAAGGAGAACGAGATCATTGCTCAGTTGATTCGTGAATATGATGATCGCTTCAATCACATTTTGGGCTACCGTCGCATGACAGGCTGGATTAATCGTCTTAATGGTACAAATTATAGCCGAAATCGTATCCGCCGCATCATGACGGAACTCAACATTCACTCGGTGATCCGGAGAAAGAAGAAAAAGTACACGATTTCTACCCCGGAGACTACGGCGGAAAACATTCTGAGTAGAGACTTCAATGCCGAATGTCCGAACCAAAAATGGGTCACCGATATTACCGAGTTCAAGTGGTATGAAGGCCCTGGTGTCCATAAGCTTTATCTCAGCGCTATTCTGGATCTCTATGACAGATCTGTTGTCTCTTATGTGGTAAGTACGCGGAATGACAACAAGCTGGTATTCGACACCTTTGAGCAGGCAATCCGAAGCAATCCGGATGCACACCCTCTTTTCCACAGTGACCGTGGATTCCAGTACACCAGCAAGGTGTTCCAATTCAAGCTCTCGCAGCAGGTTATGGAGCAGTCCATGTCACGAGTTGGCCATTGCATTGATAATTGCCCTACTGAAGGGTTCTGGGGCATCGTGAAAGTAGAAATGTACTACCTGACCAGGTTCAGCAATGAGGCTGAGCTTCGTACCTCTATAGACCGATATATCCACTTCTACAACTATGAACGCTTTCAGGAACGTTTTGAAACCAGAACTCCGATGGAAGTCCGGACTGCGGCTTTGGCTGCTGAGAAGCCTATGCAATTCCCAATTGCTGAGAACAAGAGAATCCAGCAGTACAAAGCCAAATTTGCAGCATAATTAAAACCCGCAAATTCTGTATTGATGCCTTAGCAGCGATACAGAATCTGCGGGTACCACGGCACCGCAGTGCAGTGTAATCTCTTTTTATTTATTTTGCTTGTCTACCTTGACAGGGGCTGATCAGAAACAGGAAGAAACGCTCAAATGCAGTCGGATAGGTCGCATGCTGCTAATTTAAGGAGCCTTATCCTGCGGCAAGATCAGCAAGGATGAAGTTAACCATGTTTTCATAACTGTCCGCATGAAGACTGGTTTCCACAACATCAATATTCTTTCCGATTTGCTCCAGAACAGGAAAATCATAGTAGATACCGTTTCCGCTGATATGCATGAGATAATACTTTTCCGGATGAAAGAGGAAAAGGTGATGATCGATGGCACCGCTTGCCTGCAGCATCTGCACTTCGACCATTTGATATTCCCCGAGTGTACCCTCCTTCGCGAGCCTGACTTCCGCTCCATCCGGAGAAAAGGCTCCGAGGATCACTTCCTGTCCATAAAGTTTGTAGCCTCCGAAGAGGTCTATCCGAATAATATCCATATTATCACCGGCGATATCTCGGTCTGTGTCTCTGTAAACATAGCCGGTATACCAGTTTTTTGCGGTCTCGGCGTCCATCCCTGCCGCAGCCAGAAGTTCCTGCGGTTCGCGGTCCGGGATCTGGATTACCGGCAGAT
>JAFQZI010000002.1 GCA_017406005.1 Oscillospiraceae bacterium
CTGCCGGTCTGAAGATTGCAGCGGATATGCGTATAGCCGTGGTAGCGGGTCAAAACGGACCAATAGGTCAGGGCGGGACGTGCATTTATATCTGTGACAGCCATCTTCAGACGATTGTTCGGATTTCTGCCGATCGGTTTGTTGATGCTGCCGGAATCGTCCCTGAAGCTGCCGCAGGCGATTGCTTCGTACTGTCTGGAGAGCGACCTGTCCGCAAGCTGGGAGGAGAGAAACTGATGTGCGGGATCATTTTTTGCAACGATTAAAAGGCCGGAAGTGTCTTTGTCGATCCTGTGGAGAATGCCGGGCCTCTTCTCGCCTCCGATTCCGGAAAGGGAGCTCCCGCAGTGATAGAGAAGCGCATTGACCAGGGTTCCGTCAGCGTGGCCGGGAGCAGGGTGGACGACCATCCCCCTCGGTTTGTTGACGACGATGACATCTTCATCTTCAAAGCGGATATCAAGGAGAATATCCTGAGGGACAAGTTCGGAATCGGCAGGTTCGGGGAGAAAGACTTCAAACCGGTCTCCCCGGAGGCATTTATAGTTTTTCTTCAGCGGTTTGCCGTTCAGAAAAACAGAACCGGAGTCTAAAAGACGCTGGACGGCATTGCGGGAGAAGCCGGGAATGGAATGAGCAAGGAGAGCATCGATTCGCTCGCCGCTCTCCTTTGCTTCGATAAAGATCAGATCTTCATCCATTGACCTTATTTAAATTCGTTCAGGATACTGTCAAGGTCGAATTCTTCCTCGAAAGAAACTGTTGCTGCAGGTTCAGGTTTCGCCGGAGCCGGCGCAGGTTTTGCGGCAGGAGCCTGTTTGACAGGCTCGGAAGCGGCGGCCTTCTTTGCGGAAGAGGAGACAAAATCGGAAAAAGCATCACGGGAAGAAGTGTCAGGGGCAGGCTCCGAGAACTCTTCCTCAAAAGAAGTGCGGCGGGAAGCATTCACGCGGGCATTTGCCTTTTCCCATTCGGCAAACGGATCGTTCTCAGCAGGTTTGGCAGGGGCTGCCTGGCGGCGGGCAGGGGCGGGAGCGCTCTGCGGCTCGGAGGCAGGGGAAGCTTTCCGCGCAGACTGCGGAGCAGGGCGGCGGGCAGGGGCTTTTTCCGCTACCTCGGCCTTGCGGACGGAAGCAGGCGCAGGTGCAATTTTGGTGCCGAACATCTCTTCAAACATTTCATCATCATCCCTTGCAGCCCGCCTGCCTTTGCGGTCTTTTTTGGGAGAGACAGCTTCTTCGTCCGCAGCTTTGCGGCCTCTGCGGGGCTGAGGTTCGGGAAAGTCTTCCTCTTCCTCGTCCAGCTTTGCGGCGGCTTTGCGGGCACGACGGGAGCGACGGGCAGGGGCGGCTTCTTCCTCTTCTTCGTCCAGCCTTGCAGCAGCTTTGCGGGCACGGCGGGACAGACGCTCATCCTCATAGTCATCCTCGTCAAACTCATCGGCATACGGTTCTCGTTCTTTTTCGCCCCCGAACAGGATATACAAAATAAACGCTATACTGAAGACGGTTATAAAGATGTCGGCGACGTTGAAAACGGCAAAATCAAACAGATTGATTTTAAACATGTCAATTACGTAACCGAAACGCACACGATCAATCATGTTGGAAAGACCGCCGGCGGTGATGAAAACAAGGCACCAGCGGCCGAAACGGCCGGAGATGAAGTTGGTAGCCAGTGCGAGGACAACAAGAAGCGCAAAGACTGCCGTCAGACCGATGAACCAGATTCTGGCACTGCCGCCCTGAAGAAAGCTGAAGGCAGCACCGTCATTCTGGACACGGACAAGGCTTAATACATTGGGAATCAGATCGACGGAGGGATTCAGGTAATTGATGTTTTCATCGACCCAGTATTTTACAAGCTGGTCGAAGATGATGACAAGAATACCGATGATGGAATAGAGCATGAGAATCTCCTTTCTTTTTCAGAAGGAACTTTTCCTGCCGGAGGAAGGATCCTGCGGGACAGGACAGCAAATTAATAAATCAGGACAGGGAAGCAACAACGCGGGAACAGCGGGGGCATAGGCCGGTTGCCGGATCGGGCTGTTCCGAGTGGATCCAGCAGCGCGGGCATTTTGTGCCTTCGGCTTCCCGGACGGAAACCGTGAGGCCGGGGAAGGAAGAGCCGGAACCGACGACGGCGCCCGGGACTTCCTGATCCGAGAAAAGACAATTGGAAACGATGAACAGTTCGGAGAGGTTCATGCTCCGGACCGCATCAAGTGCGGGAGCAGCTTCATCCGATGCATGCAGCACAACGGCGGCATCCAGCGGTTTGCCGATCCGCTTTTCGGCACGTGCGAGCTCCAGGACACCGTTGACATCGTTGCGCAGAGCAATCAGAGTATCCCATTTTGCCATCGCCGCGTCATCCAGGGCATAGGAATCAAAGGGTTTATCCATGGTGTTAAGCACGAC
The DNA here is from genome assembly GCA_017406005.1 of Oscillospiraceae bacterium. Taxonomy (GTDB): domain Bacteria; phylum Bacillota; class Clostridia; order Oscillospirales; family Oscillospiraceae; genus Limivicinus. The sequence continues at coordinate 2,424 of JAFQZI010000002.1, forward strand.
GTTGCGGACGTCATCCTTTGCGCTGTGCGGCATGGAAAGCCAGATTTCATCACAGGTAAAGGCAAGGATCGGGGCAAACATCTTCGTCATGCTGCCGAGAATGAGCCAGAGTGCCGTTTGCGCACTGCGGCGGGGCAGACCGGCTTTTTCTTCACAGTAAAGCCTGTCTTTAATAATATCCAGATAGAAGCTGGAAAGATCCGTGACGCAGAACTCATTGACAGCGTGGGAAATCACATGGAATTCATAGTTGTTATAGGCTTCCGCGACTTCCCTGATCAGGGCGTTGAGCCTTGTCATTGCCCAGCGGTCCAGCTCCAGCATGTTTTCCGGAGAAACGAGATCCTGGTCGGGGTCAAAGTCGGACAGGTTGCCGAGGCAGTAGCGGGCGGTATTCCGGAACTTCAGATACTGCTGGGAGAGCTGTTTGAAGATCTCCCTGCTGCAGCGGACATCCACATGGTAATCGGAGGAGCCCGCCCAGAGACGGATCAGATCGGCGCCGAACTCTTCATAGAGCTCGGAGGGATCAATGCCGTTGCCGAGGGATTTGTGCATGGCCTTGCCTTCGCCGTCGACCGTCCAGCCGTGGGTGAGGCACTCCTTATAGGGGGCACCCATCCCGAGGGCCCCGACTGCTACGAGGAGGGAGCTCTGGAACCAGCCGCGATACTGGTCACCGCCTTCGATGTACATATCGGCGGGCCAGAAACCCTGGTCGCGCTTCATGGCGGCGTAATGTGTGGAACCGGAGTCAAACCAGCCATCGAGGGTGTTGGTCTCTTTGATAAAGTGCCTGCCGCCGCAGTGCGGACAGACAAAGCCTTTCGGAAGCAGGTCTTCCGCTTCCCGGTCGAACCAGGCATTGCTGCCGGATTCCTCAAAAATAGAGGCGACGGATTCAACGGATTCTTCGGTGCAGACCGGCTTTTTGCAATCTTCACAATAGAAGACGGGAATCGGCAGGCCCCAGCGGCGCTGACGGGAAATGCACCAGTCGGCACGTTCGCGGATCATGGCGCCCATGCGTTCCTTGCCCCATTCCGGCAGCCAGCGGACATCTTCACAGGCGGCAATCGCTTCCTCTTTGAAAGAATCCACGGAGCAGAACCACTGCGGGGTTGCACGGAAAATAATCGGACTCTTGCAGCGCCAGCAGTGCGGATAGCTGTGGATGATCTCTTCCGAGGCGAAGAGCATTCCGCTTTCTTTCATATCCTGCAGAATCACGGGATTGGATTCATCCGTCCCGAGACCGGCATATTTGCCGGCATATTCCGTATGGCGGCCCTGATCGTCCACCGGGACGACCATCTCAATGCCGTATCGCAGACAGGTCTGGTAGTCGTCGGCACCGAAGCCCGGAGCGGTGTGGACACAGCCCGTACCGGAATCCATGGTGACATAGTCTGCCAGCAAAAGACGGGAGGTCTTCGGCAGGAACGGATGGGAAGCCAGCATATTCTCAAAAAAGGAACCGGGGTGGCTTTCCAGGATTTCATAACTGTCAAACCCGCCGATGCCCATGACACGGGAGGTCAGAGGCTCTGCCATAATATAGATCTCCCCGTTCGGCGCCTGGACAAGTGCATACTGCTCATCCGGATGGAGAGCAATCGCGAGGTTGCCGGGAAGCGTCCAGATCGTGGTCGTCCAGATCAGGAAATAGACCCTGGAACAATCCACATGGCTGAGCTTTCCCAGATCGTCATTCATGGGGAACTTGACATAGACGGTTGTGCAGGGATCGTCGTGATACTCGATTTCAGCTTCCGCAAGGGCTGTTTCGTCCTTGGCACACCAGTAGACGGGCTTGAAGCCTTTATAGATATGGCCGTTCCGGTACATTTTGCCGAAGATACGGACTTCATCTGCCTCAAAACCCTTGTTCATGGTCTTGTAGGGGTTATCCCAGTCTCCGATCACGCCGAGGCGTCTGAAGCCCTCCCGCTGGACGCCGATGTACTTCTCGGCGTAAGCCTCACAGGCACTGCGGAATTCGGCGGTGCTCATGGCCTTGTGGTTGAGCTTCTGCTCCTTGATAATGGCGGATTCAATCGGCATGCCGTGGTTGTCCCACCCGGGGATATACGGCGTCCAGTACCCGCGCATGGCGTAGGAGCGGATGATAAAATCTTTCAGTGCCTTGTTCAGGGCGTGCCCCATATGGATGGCTCCGTTGGAAAAGGGAGGGCCGTCGTGCAGGGAATAACGGGGATGGCCTTCATTCTTTTTCAGCAGCTCATGATAGACATCAATTTCGTCCCAGTGCTTCAGCATGTCCGGCTCCCGCTTCGGCAGGCCGGCACGCATC
>JAFQZI010000003.1 GCA_017406005.1 Oscillospiraceae bacterium
ACAGCTTTCAAACCTGTACGTCGCACTGACAGTCCTTTTCCAGCTGATCTTGCCGGATAACAAACTGCTACGTCCTGTAAAGTATACTGCTGTTGTTTCCATCTTCATCACATTCCTGATCTATCTGCTTATCCTCGCTCCGATGATGCCGGGCGGCCTGTCAGCGGCTTACAGGCAGGATCATTACGCAAGTTTGTGTCTTCATATATTGACTCCTGCCCTTTCCATTGCCGATTTCTTCCTCAACGATACCGATTACCCCTGGAAAAAGAGACACATCCTCTATGCGGCTGTGCCTCCTGTTGTTTATTTCGTTTTTATCCTGATTCTCGGCAAAATGGGTGTTCGCTGGGGAACCGGAAACATGGCAGCGCCGTACCTCTTCCTGAATTACAGTGCTCCTGCAGGATGGTTCGGCTGGATGCCGGAAAACGCAGGCTACACAACGATGGGAATCGGAGTGTTTTATGCGGTGCTTGCGATGCTGCTTCTTTTTCTCGCAGCCGGAGCTGTTATCCTGCGTATTGCCCGCTCTTTCAGCAAAGTGCAGCAATTTCAAAGGTAAGAAAAAAGAATATCTTCACTGACAAAATGACAATACTCCGAGGAGGGTTTCCCTGTATCTCCACGAGTATTGTCATTTTTGTCAATTGTATTATTAACTTAGCAATTACGCAAGGGAACTCATGTATTCGGAAAGCTCCGCATCCATGACCGGAGTCCACCACTCCACATAACCGGCACGGGTCGGATGCACTTCGTCAAACATATAGGTGTTGTACAGATCCGAGCCATATATGGCCGTCATTTCTTCATTATGGAACAGATCCACTACGCAGATATCCCACTTTTTCTGGATATCCAGCAGTAATTGAACCATCTCGGCATAGTTCTCTTTTTCGCAGAAGCTGCCGGAATAGAATGCGACGGGACAGTTAAACGTATCGCGGGCATAAGCAATAATTGTTTCAATAGCGCCCGCAATAGTGGAATCGTCAAAATCGGCAATGTCCGTGCTGTCTGAAATCTCCCCGAAAGGCTTGTTTGTGGTAGCATCGTTGGTAGAAAGCTGCACCACAATGAGATCAGGTGTCCTGCTCTTGGGGATACGCTTCAGGCGGCCGACGTAGGAATCCTCACCGGTGTTCACCAGTGTGGTCGCACTGATCGCATATTTTTCGCAGATAAGTGCCGGATGCCGATCCTGAATTGCGTCCACCATAGAGTAATGGCCGCCGGCATGTGCGCCGTAGGTTACGGAGGATCCGATCCACAGGATGGTCTTGCCTGACAACGGATCATCGGGATCAATCTCCCGCTTTTCCGGTATAACATAATCGTATCCGACTCCGACTTCCGCCCCTGCCGGTGCCAAAGTTACTTCCAGCACGCCCGGAAATGTTGCGCCTTTCAGGTTTGCTGCCTTTGCACCGTAGGTCGCCAGCAGTTTTATGGTGTCGCCCGCTTTCAGCGCTACATTCTCCGCAATCAGGAAGCGCCCATCGTCGTAAATTGTGCCCGTGTTGTATTCTGCGCCGTCACGATCATCCTTTGCGAGAGCATCTGCGCTCACCTGACAATCAAGCGGTACCGACCAGGCCTCTTCCTCGTTGATGCTGAAAGCAAAATACTGAGACGTAAACTGTGTCATCACCTTGGATACAGTCAGGTATACATCAAAGCTGCCTTCCACCCCATCGGGTACAGTAAAAACGATTTCACCGTCCTTCGCGATATTCACAATCATCCCGTGTTCGGCATCATATGTAGTCGCCGTCTTCTTGTTCTCGAAAGAGACGCCTTTTCCTTCGGTGAATAATGCATCCTTTGCAGGGATGACAACAGCTCCTTCCACGCTCTTGCTGTCCGTTTCGGCATGAACTGCTGGAAGAGCAGCAGTAAAGAGTGCTGCAACAAGCAGCAGAGATAAAAATACTTTCATGGCTTTTTTCATAAGCGACTCCTCTTCTCTTTTGTTAAGAAAAGTATAACATCTCATATCTGAAAGAAAACGCCTTTTTCGCAAACGGTGCTCTTTTCTTCGCAAACCGCAAAAGTGAAGCACCACCCGTTTTCAAAGGGCTTTTCATCCTACAGGACAATGCCACGCTCTTATTATCTGAAGGCGTGGCATTTTTATTGTCTTCCGGCATGACAAAATGACAAAACTATTTTGTCCTGTCCAGAGAATACTGTCATTTTGTCAATCGTCAGTAATACCGTATGATTCTCTTATGGTCTGTTATCTTTTCTCAACCGACAAGTTCTGAAAAGAATAGATACGCATTTCCTGTCATACCGTAATCGGCTACATCCGGGTGGAGGATATTCCACCCCTGGTCATAACCAACCTCCCTCATTCGGTTGCGAAGAGAGCTTGTCACACGAACAGAGATTTCATTTTCTCCTGCCTTGAAATACTCCGTAAGATCTGCAGTCCGGCTGTCCATATTAACCGGCACCTGCTGTCCGTTGATGAAAACAGCTGCTGTACCTCCCGAGAAACTGTCGGCATAGAAAAGGACTTTTACCTTTTCTGACAGTTCCTCTTCTAAAGAAAACACTGTGGAATAATACCCAATACCAGACACATCTTCTCCGACCGCTTTAAGGTCTTTCCAGGGAAGCAGTTCTCCCAGTTTTTCGACATCAATTATCCTGTGTTCGGTGGAATAGGCAACCTCTGTTGTTGTTACCCCTGTCTCGCTGTTTTCCTCAGTTCTGATCATCTTTTCTCCGGGTTCAAAAGAGTCAACAGATAATTTCCATCCGAACAGAGGAACAACCGTCTCTATTATCTCTGCCTTCTTTTCGAATCCGTCTTCCAGATCCGCATCTTTCCGGAGCACAAAAAGCTGCGTCTCCCCGGGAGCAATACTGACGGAAATCTCTGTCCTGCCGTCGGAAATCCTGTAGTTCTCCGCAGATTTTACCTTCCCGGACCACGTATCCAGCAGATAAGGTTCAAAAACTCCATCCACGGAGATTGTCGCTGTAAAGTTTTCTGTCTCCTCATACATGTAATGATAGAGATAGAGATAATCTGCACTTTCATCACTTCTCAACACAGGCAGCAGCATAGTATTTGACTGAGAATACGAAACACGCGGTTTTACACCCAGCTCCTGCAGGGCGGGCAAAGCATCTGCTTCGCTCTCAACCGTGCGTACATTCCTAAGAGATTTCAGCCGAACCATTACGGCTGCAAGATCTTCACTTGCTGCATTATTGGAACCGGTATTGGAAGCCGCCGCTGTATTTACCTTCAAGACTTCATCATTTGCTATGATTTCCTGCGCATTGTTAACAAGCAAGACCGGTAAACCGTTCTCCGCCCAGGAAAGTATTTTTTCTGCTGCCTCCAATGGGAGTTCGTCCTCCATCAGGATTATCGCCTGATAGGCTACTCCGTTTGGCTGCAGGAGTCCATCGGAGCATGAAACCATTTCATCTGTCAGGAGCCAGGGGGAAAAGTAATCATAAGTATATCCGGCATTCTGAAGAGAAAGGTCCCTCCAATACCAGGCATCCTGTGTATGAATTTTATTGCTGTATACACCTTTCTCAACAAAGTTTACCATGCCGCCGTTTGTAAGGCGATTATTGAATGCATAATCTGTGCGCAAAATGGCGAGATCCATTTGCGGAACACCTGCTTCCAGTGCTTTCTGCAGGCGACTGTAATGGAGATTCTGCTCCGGATAATCCGCTGCTGCGGGCTGACGTTTGTTAAAACGCTCAGACCATACAGCATCCATTCCTTCAAATCCCGGCCACTGGACGCACTCCTCCGGACCGTACTCAGCAGAATAGCCGTGTGTCACTGTCTTCTGGATTCCGGCGGCATACTGCATGTAAAAGACCTGTCGGTAATAGTTGTTGTCATAGACATAATTGCCTGAAATCCACGCACCTGTCTCACTGGACATCCGTTTGTTATAAAGATGTGCACCGCCAGACATGTTGCGATGGCTGTCAAGCTCATTGCTGAACTCCATGGACTCTGTTTCGATATAGTCAAGGACTTTTGCCGGTTCAGAGATTTCAAACGGAGCCCCATAAGAGTTTTCCGCACGGAGCTTCATGTGTCTGCTGTGAAGCCAGTCCGCAAGCACCTCCAGGCAGTTTTCCATATAAAGTTCCGTCTGCGTCTGCATAAAATCAAGGCGCAGGTTGCTTACATATGCTTGTTCTGTTGTTTCCGCCGGCTCATAGTAATAGACGACGGGCTCACCGAAGGTTCCACCCCGTCGGATCAGAAACGGCAGGAGAGTATTGAGTTCATAGGTATTCCTTTCCGAGAACTGATCCAGCATATCCGCACACCATAGCAGGCCTGTCGTATTGGAACCATGCACGGAAAGCTCCAGAGAATCCATATACATATCGCATTCATCAATCTGTTCTATCAATTCCCGAACTTCCGGCGTAAGCACTTCACTGTCCCAGTAGTCAATCAGCGCCTTGGCCCCCTGTTTGCTGAGATAATTGATCGTGTAGCTTTTTGAGATAGCAGGTTTATAAGATTCCCCCGTGCCGTACTGATAAAAGGCAAAAATTTCATACTCTCCTGCCTCCGGAGCAGTATAGGAAAGAGTATAGTTTTCCTTCTCAGCCTGAACAAGATCTGTAATATCCTGCAGAGATGAAAGTTCAAGTCTGGTCGGTTTCACAGTTCCTTTTGCGAGCTTTTCTGTTCCCCGCTCAGCGACTTTTGCTGCAATTACCTTCACAAGGCGCTGTGCCTTCACTTTGTTCGGGAGTTTGCACGTAGGCAGTTCTCCCTCAAAGGAAGCTGGAGTACCATTTTCGTTTGCTTCCAACGCAATGGTGACATAGCCAAGCTCCTTTGAAGCTGCTTCTTCATCCGGTGTGATAGAAACAAGGTTGGCCGTTGCCCAGTGGGTCCCGCTCGTCATGCTCACACTCATGCCGAGCTTTTGGCATTCTTCAACAATCACATGGGTATCATGAATCCATTCCGGTGAACCCCATGCATAAGTTGCATCGTCAAGAAAGCGGGATTCATCCAGCGTCACAAATTCCACCCCGCCGTATCCGGCATCGTAGAGCTCACGGATCGATTCACGCAAAGTTTCATCAGTGTGAGATCCCTCCGCCAACCACCAACGGGCGTAGGGGCGATACTGCATTTCGGGTTCGGCAAACTCTGCTTCCATCATTGAAGCAAAATCCGTCATTTCTTCTGCAAATACAGCCGGGAGCATAAACAGGCACAATGCCACCAACAGCAGAAGCGCAATGGCTTTTTTCATCCAGATCCTCCTCCAGTTTTTTAGATACACATCCCCGATCATCCAACTGAAAATACAGATTTTCTGAATGACAAAATGACAAAACTAATGGAGACACAGGGGCGAACCCTCCTCATAGTATTGCTATTTTGTCAAAGCATATCAGTATTTTTTATCCCAAGTGTCTTGTCAGAAAATCAGTTCCGGCATCAAGGGCATATTCCCGCC
>JAFQZI010000020.1 GCA_017406005.1 Oscillospiraceae bacterium
CCTTCAGGCCGTGCTTCAGAGCCATCATGATCTCTGTCGGGGTGGCGCAGCCCGGAGTGACAGGGATGTTGTTTTCACAGCACCATGCTACGGTTTCTTCGTCATAGCCGGGAGAAACGATGAATTTTGCACCGCACTCAACAGCCAGTTTGCACTGCTCGAGATTAATGACTGTACCTGCGCCGACGATCATCTCAGGCACTTCTGCCGCCACGGCACGAATGCAGTCAGCTGCAGCAGCAGTACGGAAAGTGATTTCCATCACGCCGACGCCGCCTTTCAGCATGGCTTTCGCAGTGGGAACGGCATCCTCAACCTTTTCAAGCACAACAACCGGAACAATGCCGGATTCTGCCATTTTTGCAAGAACGTCCATTTTTAAACTCCTTTTAAAATGTAGAATGATAATAAAACGAAATAACGGATTCTGAAAATAATATTACCTGCACGGCAACTTTTTTGCAAGCCCCAATTCGGCGGAATTGCACTTCTTAACGAAGATCTTTGATTTTTTCCGGAGAAAGAAGAGAGGTAATAAGCTTCCAGGCTGCATCGGAATCATCACTTTCCGGCAGGAGATAGGCACGATTCGGGTTTACATAGAGATAAATACAATCTTTTATTCGGTACGCCATATAAAGATCCTTCCAGAGGAAATCGGCTTCGTTTTTGCCCTGGATCACTTTGACCTTTTCCGGCCCGAGGCGTGTAAAATACTGCGCTTTTGTTTTCGAGAGGCTGTGCTTCTTCCCCTCTTTTTTAACGGAGGAGAGGAACCAAAGAAACCACACAAGTGGCAGCACAAGGCCGATAGATAGCAGCACAGTGGCAAGCAGTGCAGCCTGGGTGCGCGTTTTCCGCATGGCAAAGCACGCAATGGCAAAGGCAGACATGATGCAGGCAAAAAGCAGGGGTGTCTTCCAGCGCTTTTTCCGTCGAAAAGTATCAAAAAGGGCAAAGCTGAGAAAATCATGGCTGTCGATGGTTGCAGGGATGGTGATGATCTCTTTTCGGGCTTCGGGCATGGGACAGTCTCCTCTATAAAGAAAAATTAACGAAGAATGAAAAGATTTTAATAGACAGAAAAGAATTGTTGCATTATAATAATACCATAAAAAGGAAAATCTGTGTACTGGTAATTCTGCAGTATACTATCCTAACTGTATTCCATATATTTATATAAATGGAAATAATAAAAAATGGAGGAAAACCCAATGAAGAAATTCCTGGCACTTGTTATGGCACTGTGCATGGTGTTTGCACTTTGCGCAGCCTCTGCATCTGCAGATGAACCCATAACACTCACCTACGCAGAAGTCAACCCCCTCGAAGGCACCATCGTCGGCGAAATGGCAAAAGGTTTCAAAGCGAAGGTCGAAGAGCTCTCTGGCGGCAGTGTTCTGATCGACATTCAGGCCGGCGGTGTGCTTGGCTCTGAAGACCAGATTCTGGACAACCTGCTTGGCTACGGCAATATCACGGACATCAGCCGTATTTCCGCTTTCGCTCTCACGCAGTATGGCTGCGGGAAAGCAAGCCTGCTGTCCATCCCCTACACCTTCGTCAGTGAGGAACATTTCTGGAATTTTGCAGCCAGTGATCTGGCTCAGGAATTCCTGCTTGAGCCGCAGGAAATCGGCCTGCCTCTCCGCGGCCTGTGCTACGGTGAAGAAGGCTTCCGTCACTTCTTCTTCAAGAATGAAGTGAAGGGCCTGGAGGACCTCAAAGGCCTTAAGATCCGTGTTTCCTCTGACCCTGTTATGACCGGCATGGTCACGAACCTTGGTGCTTCCGCTACGACGGTTGCTTTCACTGAGCTTTACAGTGCTCTGAACACCGGTGTTGTCGACGGTGCTGAGCAGCCCACTGCGAACTACCGCTCCAATGCTTTCCAGGAAGTCGCACCTTACCTCCTCCTCGACGGTCATACCCTTGGCGCTCTGCAGATCATTATCACGGATGCTGCCTGGGCAAAGCTCAATGAAGAGCAGCAGGGATGGATTATGGAAGCTGCCCAGTATGCCTCTCAGGTCTGCCGTGATACGGTCGCTGAAATTGAAGCAAAGACCTTCGAACTGCTTGCTGAGGACGGCGCTACCGTCATTCCCGTAGAAGACAAGGCTCCCTGGGTAGAAGCCTGCCAGCCCACGATCCAGGAAAACACTGCAGCACTTGCGGATCTGTATCAGCAGATTCTTGACATGCAGTAAAAGAGGCATTTCTTCTTAATCAATAAGCCTTGAAGGGGCGCAGGGTTTGTCCCCTGCGCTCTTTTCTGTTGCTGCGTTAAATTCGTGTTAAGAAAGGAGTCCTCCGTATGCCTGCCTTTTTCAAGGCGCTTGAAAAAATCAAACCCGTGTATGACTGGACATACAAAATCATGATGTTCATCTGCAAGCTGCTGCTGATCGGGGATATTCTGATTACTTCGTGGGCAGTTGCCGGGCGTTATATTCCATTTATTTCTGACCCTCACTGGAGTGAGGAAATTGTGCTGACGCTCATGGCCTATATGGCGGTGCTCTCCGCTACGCTGGCCATCCGCAGGCGTGCCCATATCCGCATGACAGCCTTTGACACCTACCTGCCCAAAAAGGTCCTGGTTGTTTCGGATCTCCTGGCAGATATTGCCGTGATGGTGCTGGGTGTGGTTCTGGTGATATACGGCATCCGTTTCTGCAATTCTCCTCTGAGCATACGAGGAAAATATGCCTCCATCCCGACCCTGAGCAAATTCTGGCAGTATCTGCCGATCCCTGTGGCGGGCGTTGGAATGATCGTCTTTGAACTCGAACAGGTCTTTCTGCATCTTGAAGAGCTGTTTGTAAAAGACAATGAAAAGGAGGCAGCCTGAGTTATGAGTCCTGAAACCATATCAACTATTATTCTTCTCGGCAGCTTCTTTCTCATGGTTCTGATTCGCTTCCCGATTGCTTATGCTGTCGGCATTTCCACAATTCTGTGTATGCTCTCCATGGGCCAGAATCTGGTGTCTTTGCCGCAGCAGATGGTAAAGGGTGTCTGGTCCTTCTCCCTGATGGCAGTACCCTTCTTTATCACAATGGGCGTCCTGATGGGCACGGGAGGCATTTCGGACAAGCTGATCGCCCTGGCAAACTCACTGGTCGGCTGGATGCGGGGCGGGCTAGCCATGGTAAATATTGTGGCGTCCTACTTCTTCGGCGGAATTTCCGGCTCAGCTGCTGCTGACACGGCATCCCTCGGCTCCATCCTGATCCCCATGATGGTAGACGAAGGCTATGATGCGGATTTCTCCACAGCTGTTACCATTACATCCTCCTGTGAAGGGCTTCTGGTTCCGCCCAGCCACAACATGGTCATCTATGCAACATCGGCAGGTGGTGTGTCGGTCGGCGCTCTCTTCATGGCAGGCTATATTCCCGGTGCTATTCTGGCGATTTCTCTGATGGTGGGTTCCTATATTCTTTCTGTTAAGCATAATTACCCCAAAGGAGAGAAATTTTCCCTTGTAAACTTCTTCAAACAGATCGGCAAATCCATCTGGGCACTGCTGGCAGTGCTGATCGTGGTGGTCGGTGTTGTCGGCGGAGTCTTTACAGCAACGGAATCCGCGGCTATCGCCGTAATCTATTCCCTGCTGGTATCTGTGTTTATCTATAAGGGCCTGAACTGGAAAGGCGTCTGGAAAAGCCTGGAACAATGCATTGATACACTTGCCATCGTTTTGATCCTGATTGCCATGAGTGCAGCTTTCGGCAACTGCCTGACGCTGCTGCATGTTCCCGCAAAAGCGGCTAATCTGATTACGAGCGTTTCCAGCAATCCGGTGGTTGTGATCCTGTTGCTGAACCTGATCCTGCTGATCCTTGGTATGATCATGGATATGGCACCGATCATCCTGATCGCCACTCCGATTCTGCTTCCGGTGGCTCAAAGCATGGGGCTGCATCCCGTTCAGTTCGGCATTATGATGGTGCTCAATTGCGGCATCGGTCTGCTGACGCCTCCTGTCGGAGCGGTTCTCTTCATTGGCTCTGCGGTGGCAAAGCGCCCGATGGAAAAAGTGGTCAAGGCAACGCTTCCCTTCTATCTGTGTATGATCGCAGCACTGCTGCTGATTTCCTTTATCCCGTCGATCAGCCTATGGCTGCCGAGGCTTACCGGTTCACTTTAAATCTACAGCGTACAAACAGAAAAGGGCATGAGGGTTTCCGAACGCTTATGCCCTTTGAAACTAAGAATGGAGGAACTATGTTCACAGAAAATAAAACCGTCTCGCCGACCGATATCGGCGGTGGAGTAACAAGAAAAATCCTTTCTTACAGCAACAACCTGATGACGGTAGAGCTGATCTTCCCGAAAGGAGCGACAGGGGCCAAACACTCGCATCCCCATGAGCAGATTGGCTATATTGTTTCCGGAAGTCTGGTTTATCAGGAAGAAGGACAGGAGGACAAAGTCCTCTGTACAGGCGACACGTACTATGTGGCGCCGAATGTTGTCCACGGCGTTGAAATCCTTGAAGATACAAAGCTTCTGGATATCTTTACCCCGATGCGGGAAGACTTTGTAAAATAACGCAAAGAGTGAAAGGAAGCAAAACAATGGAGCACAGCTATCCCTTTGGCAAGTTTCGGGTCGTTGACCTGACAAAATTAGTCGATCCTGCAACGGAGACCAGAAGATGCACCCTCTACCGATTCAACACGGGCGGCCGGATCCCGGATTTCCATACACATATGGATCTGATGAGCCATCTCGGAACCCACTGCGAGTGCCCGTATCACCACAGCGAGGACTGGCCGGATGTTTCAGC
>JAFQZI010000021.1 GCA_017406005.1 Oscillospiraceae bacterium
AAGATCCAGCTCCACTTTGCCCTGTCCCGGTTCCACTGTCACCAGACAGTCACTGGATTCCAGCGTCCCCGCCATCGCTGTCTTTTTGATTTCCAAATAGCATTCCTCCTTATTTTGTATTTTTTTGGTATCTCTAAGGCCTGTCCGTTCCTTTGCCGGTTGCCTTTTCAATTTTATACTGAAACTCTTCGGAGCTGATTTCTATCACTCCGTAACTTGCTTCTGAGAAACTTCCGATGCTTCCGGGATTCATTATACATATCCCGTCCAGGCTCTGAATATACGGAATATGTGTATGTCCGAACAGTACAATGTCTGCAGTGTTCTCTTTTGCTGCACGGGAGAGATCGCTTAACTCCGGATCATGCTTGACATGATACAGATGGCCATGCGTCAAAAAGAATCTTTTTCCTCCCACCATGCAGACCAGAAAGGACGGAAGGGCAGACCGAAGATCGCAGTTTCCGCGAACGGCATGAATCGCAAGCTCAGGGAACCTTTCCTGTACAAGTTGCAAATCCCGCTCTCCATCCCCAAGGAAAAAACACAGATCCGGCTCTTCCCCGGTAATGGCAGCAATCATATTGGACGGCCTTCCATGGGAATCGGAAAAAACACAGAGCTTCAATGATTTCAAAGATCGTTAAGGTCGCTCATCAACTCCCCGACAAGCTTCTCTTTTACCGCCAACTTCTTCTAGTGCTTTGGTGTCAATTTTGCTGTTGTCTGCAATAACGAGACGCAGGCGCGTCGCGCAGTGAGCCGCACTGATGATGTTCTCTTTTCCGCCAAGATGGGAAAAGATTTCTTCAGCTCATTTACGGTAGTCAAGTGCCATAGTTTTGGTCTCCTTTTCCTGTATTTTATAAAAAAAAGCGGCCGACGCATTGGACAGCCGCTAAATTAATGATATTTTACAGCAAGTTTTTGTAAAAGTCAACAAATATCAGAGAGAAAAATCTACAAAAATTGACCGTTTTTTGGCATTATTCCAAAAGCCCCAGCGTGCGGAAGCCCTCTGCAAGTCCATCTTCCTCGACAGCGGGACATACCATATTGCTGAGTTTTTTCAGGTTCGGGCTTCCGTTTGCCATGCAGACACTTGTTCCAACCGTCTGGATCATTTCCAGGTCATTCATGCTGTCTCCAAAGCCGATGGTATCTTCCAGAGAAACGCCGAAAGCCTCTGCTACACGCTTCACACCGCTTCCCTTGTCAAATTTACGGTTTACAAGTTCTCCGTTCAGGCAGTTGGCAGCTGCCATATCCTGAATCAGGAAATAGAACTCTCCTTCCAGAGCTTTAATTGCGGGAGCGAGCTGGTCAGTCGTTTTACACATGAAAACGACTTTATAGATAGGTCTCCCATCATACTCTGCCATGGGGCGGATACCAAGGTCCTTCTCCAGTGCCTTTCTCCAGCGTACCAGCTCGCTGTTTCCGCCGGAACTCTGGTTTAAAAAATCCGAAAGCCCTTCGTCACAGAAACTCCCGTCTTTGGCTTCAATTGTCCGGTACACCCCGCCTTCCTTAAAGAGGCGAAGGGCAGCTCTTTCTGCTCTTCCGTCATAGGGCAGTCATAGAGGACTTTATCCCCACAGATAATATAACCGCCGCTGCAGGCAACGGCTCCGTCAAAGCCATAGGCAAGTACCGGCGCAAGCATATCAGGATTGCGTCCTGTGCAGAGAAACACCTTATGTCCGGCTTTCCGTGCCTCCCCGATAGCTTTCAATGCGCTTTCCGGAGGAATATTGCTCCCCGGAGACGTCAGGGTACCGTCAATATCAAGAAAAATCAATTTTCTGTTCATTTTAGTTCTCCTTTGTATCTTTATTTTGTGTGTGTTCGTTTGGAAACAGTGTACAGTATAGAAGAAATTCCGGCAAGATGAAATTCTGTTTTTCCAAGAATCTGCAGCTTATCTTTGTAGAGATGTGAAATCGATCTTGCATGTATACTTTCAGGAGCGTATAATGACTCATCCAAAAAATATCTTCAACAGTAATCTTAAGAATGTCTGCCGTAAGCTTGAAATAGGCAGACTTTGTAGAAAAGCAGGGTTATTCTGTATGAAAGAAAACAGAGTTCTCTCTATCTTCATAATGTTTTTAAAAATCGGCTGCTTCACCTTTGGCGGTGGTTGGAGCATCATTGCCCAGATCCAGAAAGAATACGTCGAAAAACGGCACTGGATCACTGACGAGGAGCTGCTGGATTTTTCGTCCGTCGGGAAATCATCCCCAGGCCTGATGATCGGGAATGTCAGTGTCATCTTCGGATACCATGCAGCGGGGATCCCCGGTGCTCTGGCAGCGCTGCTGGGTATTACACTGCCTCCGATCGTTATCATGCTCGGCGTAGTTGTCATTTATGACCTGATGAAAGACAATCTTTATGTTGCACGCGCTATGACCGGAGTGCGTGCAGCCGTTGTTCCGATCATTTTCAGCGCGTTGCTGAAGCTGTTCAAGGCCGGTATGAGAGATGCCTGTTGCTACATCATCGCGATCTGCGCCTTTTGCCTGTGCTTTTTTGGCAGGGTCAATAATGTGATTGTTGTTCTGCTGGGCGCATTTGCCGGGCTGATGATTCAGGAAGGGAGAAGTCGCCGTGATTTATCTTGAACTTTTTCTTTCTTTTTTGCTGATCGGTTTTACCAGCTTCGGCGGCTTGTCCATGATTCCCCTGATCAGTGACCAGATGCTCTCCCACGGATGGATGACCTCGGCGGAGGTAGCGGACATTGTTGCCATTGCTGAAATGACACCGGGGCCGATGGGATTAAACTGCGCGACTTTTGCCGGTGCCAGAACAGCAGGTGTATTAGGGGCATTCATTGCATCCTGTGGTGTTCTACTCCCGTCTTTCACCTTGACGATGCTGGTTGCTGCCTTTCTGGAAAAATTCAAACAGAACAGGCTCATGGGTGAAGCGCTTTACGGTATCCGTCCGGTATGCATCGGCATGATCTTTTCTGTCATCATTCAACAGAGTATTACGAATTATACCGGAACTGTTCTGGGCATTTTCTCCTGGCAAACGGTGCTGATCGGGCTGGTGTCTATGCTGGTGATACTTAAATTTAAATTCTCTGTACCGAAAACAATACTTCTCGCAGCAATCCTCGGTCTCATTTTTTGCAGATAAAGCGACATACAATTGCGAATCCCCACGGATGGAAGAACCGTGGGGATTCATTGTATTCTGGCTATTTTTTCAATTGTTTCTGTAGAAGTTGATCAGGCAGCCGTCTGCGATGATCTGGCGCTCAG
>JAFQZI010000004.1 GCA_017406005.1 Oscillospiraceae bacterium
ACGGTTTCGATGCGGATAGAGGGAGATGCAGGAGAGGGTTTGCGGGCCGGGCGGAGGGTACTGTCGTGGAGGGAGGAGAGGATTTCCTTATCCGTCCAGTCGAGCAGGGCTTCGCGCTGGCACTCGCGGCGGACGGCGCTGCGGTGGTCGGTGTCCTTGCCGGCAAAGAGGAAGACGAGCGGGATGCAGGCGAGGAGGGAGAGGATGATTACGGTTCCGATAAAAGCAGTCATGGCGATTCTCCTTTCAGTCAGGCGGCGGTATCGGCGGGCTTGGATGATTTGTTTTCGGGTTCTTTCTGAGCGGCTTTGGCCGGTTTTAAGTTGCGGTTGCCTTTGGCGAGTTTTTTGTTCCACATGATGCGGTAGAGTTCGTAAGCTTCGCTGTAAGTCATGGTGTGACCTCCTTAAATTAACATAAAAGAGTTTACATAGATGTTTATTTCTCTTTCTGGATATATGCTACCACACGATGAGTACCAAAAATGGGACTTGTGAAAACTATATCCGATTGTTCATAAAAAGTTCATATATTTTTTGCAAAAGTAAGTTCCAGTTTGCAAAAGTAACTTCCGGTTTTGAAGAAACAAAAGGTTTTTTGTAAGGAGGGAAGGGCTTTACAGGTTTTTGGATGGAATGTTATAATCATCCTGACAGAGTCGGGACCGCAGTATTATCTGAAGAGGTTGTAATGATATGAAGAAAAACAGTTTTTCCTGTAAAAGGGATAACCTGACAATCCGCGGGCATGTTTGGGGCGTGCCGGAACACAGCCGGCATGCAGTCATTCTAAGCCATGGGTTCCTTGCAAACGAACGTATGTGCTGGAAGTATGCAAAACTGTTGGCTGACATGGGTTATCTTGCAGTTACATTCGATTTCTGCAGCGGAGGGGTTATCTGCGGAAGTGACGGAGACAGCCGGGACATGACTGTTCTGACGGAAGCAGCTGACCTGAAAGCTGTGGTTGCCGCAGTCCGGGAACAATTCCAAATATCTTCTCTTTCCCTGCTTGGGTGCAGCCAGGGCGGATTCGTATCAGCCATGGTTGCTGCTGAACTCGGAAAAGATACTGTATCCCGTCTTATCCTGTTTTATCCCGCTATGTGTATTCCCGATGATGCCCGCAAAGGGAAAATGATGTTTTACAAATTTGATCCGGAGAATATCCCTGAGATCCTGGGCAATAAGCCTATGAAACTGGGAGGGTCTTATGCCAGAGCAGTGATCGGAATGGATGCTTACAAAGAAGTCTCGGGATACGATGGCGCTGTCCTTCTGATTCATGGTTCATCTGATCGTGTCGTGAATGTCAGTTATTCACGGCGCTTGAAAGATTTGTACAAAAATTGCAGTTATATCGAGATAGAAAACGCCGGCCATGGCTTCAAAGGGAAGTATGATCAGCAGGCATGTGATGCCCTCAGGTCGTTTATGGGCAGCAATGAGGAAGGAAGTGGGCAGGCAGCAGGTGCATAATCGTTTCATATTCCGGGTCTGCGGAAAACCTTTCTTTGAATGAAAAAGAATCCCGGCCGGTGGGCCGGGACAGATAAATGCAGACGATGAGCCAAAGAATAAAAATAAGCCGTTGCACATTGCAACGGCTTACTTTAAGGAAACTATAAAAAAGAAGAAAATACTGTAAAATCAATTCGAAAGGCGCATTTGCGAGATAAGGGCACTTGAGCTTCTCTGATACTCTGCTTCTGAAATAGCATGATGTTCATAGATCGTCTTCAGCATTTCCAGCTGATTCTGCAGCAGATCATTTCTGGAATTGATTTTTCTCGGTGCCGATTTTGCTTCTGCAATGATATCCATCGTAAAACCTCCTGTGAGGGATTTCCCGTAATAAGCAATATCATATTACCAAAAAAGGAGCCGGAATGAAAGTTGGTAAGGTTGACAATAATTAGTTTACATAACTAAAAGAATTCGTAGAAACTTCAGATTGACAATGACAAAATGTTATGCTCTGCCCTGAAACGGAAACAGAGCGGTTAATAAAGTTCGCTAAACAGAAAAAAGCAGAGGGCTGCAGCGATTTTTCATTTCGCTGCAGCCCAAAAAATAAGAAGTTTTGAAAATATTATCGACGCTGTTCTTCATCCACATAGCCGGCCGGGAGTTTCTGCAAGCGGGCCTGGGGAAAAGACAATAAAATCAGGGCTTTCGGAAGGCATACCCCAGCAGGTTTGGGTATGCTTGCCGGAGGCGAAAAAAAGTGTTGCAATCTGTTGACGGTTGGAGTATACTTTTAATCACGAGAGAACATCTTGTTCACTTAAACGGAGGTGTTGCATTTTGAAGCCAATTAACGAAGAGAGGATACAGAAAGTGCTGGAATATATTCAGGCAGTTGAAAAGAAAACCGGCTATTCTCCCACGTATCGGGATATCAAGGATAAGATCGGGCACAAATCCCTGAATTCCGTATATCAGGATGTGCAGCGGCTGCGGGACCGCGGCCTGATTCGGGAAGACGTGGATTCCCTTGGGGGCATTGTTCCGGATGATAAGCTGGGTGCCGGGGATATGGTGAATGTCCAGGTTGTGGGTGAGATCCACTGCGGCGAAGCAAATGATGCCATTGAGAATATCACGGAGAGCTATCTG
>JAFQZI010000022.1 GCA_017406005.1 Oscillospiraceae bacterium
AGAAGAACACCATCATGATGATCCAGAACTTGTCATGCAGGCAGATCTTTGCCTGCTCGCCGGTAGGCAGGGCTTTCTTTTCATTGCCTTCGCTGCCTGCCGTTTCCTCGGTGACACGTTCACGGGTGAAGAAGAACTCAATCAGCACACCGACGAAAGTGATAATGATCAACGCAATGACAAAGACCTTCCAGTGGTTCTGCGAAGTGCCGGCGTCATAAATCGCAGCACCGGTCTCATCGATGTAATATTGGATTTTGCCTGCATCGTTGGTGACCGGCGTTCCCTTCCCGCTCATGTCATAGACGAACAGCAGATTCAGGAAGAAAGGCAGCACCATGGCGCTCAGCCCCATGGCGGCAAGCATCGTTGCGTTGGAGATGGTGGCAAGCAATCCGCGGTCTTTGCTGTTGCGGGTGGAGAGGCTGACAAGCGCGGCGTGCGGGGTATAATACATCGGGTAGGCAAAAGCAAACCAGAGATTATACCCGATCGCTATGCAGACCAGTGCGCCGGTATGCCAGGAGTCATTTGCTGCATTATACGGGCAGAAGACAAACAGAAACAGCAGGGCGATCAGGCTGAGCGGGACGGAAAGCAGCAGAAGCGGCCTTGCCTTGCCGGCTTTGCTGACGTTGTTGTCCATCAGCCGGCCGACGAGGATATTGCCGATGACAACAAAAATCACCGAAATCACCGGCAGCCAGGTGAAAAACCCTTTTGCCCAGGTGTTGACGTGCAGCACGTCGGACATGTACTTGTTGAAGTAGTTTGCCAGGATGGAGTTGGCCAGCAGCGCCAGCGTCGGGCCGACGAGATAGCCGATTGCCCCCTCGGGGAAGAGAGTCACATTGTTTTTCCTGATCAGGCTTGGAGGGAGCTTCTCATAAAACCCGGTCAGACCGCCTTTCTTGCTCATAATGATCCTCCTTATCGGAATCAGATATTATTATAGGGATAGGATTCAATAGAAACCTGTCCATTATGCACAGTAATATGTACCTGTCTTTCCCCCACGGGGAAGGTGCAGTCAAGTCCTCGGAAGAACTGTGTCTGCGGTTTTGCTTCGAATTCTGTTCCGCCCGGTGTGAGAGGACGGAGACCGACAAAATAGCGTGCCAGGAGATAAATGGGACTCGCTGACCAGGCGTGGCACAGGGATTTGCCGAAAGGATCGCTGTACATCTCGTATTGCTGCTCAAGAGGTTTGGCAGGATCATATTCTTCCCAAAAAGTAACGGCGCCGAGACGAAGCATCCCGCCCCAGTAGGATTTGATTTCCTGCAGGACTTCTTTCAGATGGCCGAGGCGGCAGAGTGCTTCCAGCTCATAAAAGCGGAAGTAGGGTGTTTTGATCGCGGGGATGGATTGATTAAACAGCACAGATTCGGCAAGGAGCTGTTTTTTAGATTCATCCACCAGATCAAATACAATGGCAAAAATGTTTGCATGGCGTGTGACGTGCCGTTTGCCTGAGACGAAAGAATCAACATAAGCATGTTTCTCTTCATCCCAGAAGAAGCGGTCAATCTTTTCCAGGAGTTCGGTACAAAGGGAAAGCCAGGTCTGCTTTTCCGATTCCGGCGCAAACATGGCCATGACACGGCAGCATGCGGCAAAAAGCATCTGCTCTGCACAGAGAGGGCCATCGCGATCAAAATCCGCCCAGTCAATAAAGACCCAGTCCTGTTTTCGGCCGATCAGGAAACCGTTTTCATCCCGCTGGGAGAGACAGAGATCCAATAAAGATCCGGCTTTGGGGTAAACCTGCCGTATAAAATTATCATCTCCGTAACTCTCATAGAAAACGCCGAGGCTGATGATCCAGAGAAGGGAATAATCCAGAATCGTGTTGACGTGAGTGTTGACCGGGTCATTGCCGCGGAGAGCCAGAAGCGTACGCTTTTCTATTTCGGCATCGGCGGTCAGATACCGGTTGACGAACATGCTCTGATACGCGTCCCCGCCCCAGATCCACTTGTCGCGCTTGATTCCGTCGAGGAAGAAGCACCCGGAACAAAGAGAAAACGTATGGGCAGCAACCTGAAAAATCCGGTTGAGCTCGTCATCATTACAGGTAAAGGATGAACGTTGAGGGATGTCGGTGAATTGATGGATGGCACGCACGGAATACTCTCCTTCGCGTACATCCGGCAGAAATGCGTAGCGCACAGCCTGGCGTGGACAGCGATGCGTTGTCTCATCCGGGCGGCAGAAATAATAACAGTTTTGTGTATCGAGAGCTTCCGCACGGGATTCTCCGAGATAGACAAGCGGGTAAGCGGGTCCGATGACTTCAAGTGAAGCGGTGAGCTCGGTTTCAAAAGTATAGAGGACACCCTGGTTGATTTCTTCCACAGCTACGGGGTCATAAACTGTTTCAGTATAAGGCCATTCGGACGGATCTTTTGATGCATTTGTATAATACCGGTTGTGTGCAGCCGGAACAGGCGGCGTAGAGTAATCCTCTACCTGCCAGCCGTCATCAGAGCAGATCCATTTGCCTGAAATATAAACGGACGGAACGCAGCCGATGCAGCCGATATGGATCGATATTCTGTGGTTGCCCGGAGTGCAGAAGATCAGGGTATCGAAAGGATGTTTTTCCTCATCCAGCTGAACGTAGCCGACAGAACCTGTCACGCCCGTTACGAAGAAAGTGCTTTCTTCCGGCAAATCATAGAAACGGCGAAAGACAACGCGGTTGCGAAACCCTTCACTTTTCCAGAAGGCAGGCCAGGAGCATCCGCGTTCCACCCGGGAAAAGTTCTGCTTCAAAGCATGATACAGTTCAAAATCTCCGGGATACCAGAGCCAATAGGAAGTTTTTTGATGCATAGAATTGATTATCCTTTACAAATTACCTCTGCAGTTGCCTCATATCCGTCGGAACATGCCGTAACGCGGATGATGCCGGGCGCTCCGGCACACACGACTGCCTGCGCTTCCCCAAAATAAGTGGGGACAACATTCCCAGCAAAGTTGCCTTTGTAGTTGCAGCTTCCGTTGACGGTGCCCATCATCGTGCCGTTTTCTGCCGTGACAGTAACGGTCTGTTTTTCCATCGGTTTGGTCTCACCGTTTTCATCTGTGCAGCGGATGCGGAAATAGATCATCTCGCCCGGAGCACAGCTTTCGGTTTCCGCTTCCAGACGCAGTTCGGTTTTCTGCCCGGCTGTGTGCAGGATGTCGCTTCCGATTTCCCTTCCGGAAGCATCATAAGTGATGACAGCAAGTTCACCGTCATGGTATGCAGTGTGGAAAAGGACACGGCACTTGCCTTTCATGCTTTTCTTCCCTACGCTCTGCCCGTTGACAAACAGTTCTGCTCTATCAGCCCGGGCATAGACCTCGACCTCGGCTTCCTCCCCTTCACAGCCGTGCCAGGACCAGGAACGCATGGCACGTGTCAGCTGCCAGCCGGTCATGGTGGGCTTCTGCTTTTCGTATACGGGGAAAACTGCCAGCCTCGGGCCCTTGTCCAGCTCAAAAGCGACGCGGGTGTAATCTGCCTCGGCATATTCCTTGCCGGTCATATCAATGCGGTTGGTGCCGCCGCGCACACGGTCTTCCGGGTTATCGGAAGTATAGTCCGCAAATTCCGGGCTGCTGTCGCCGCATTCTCCGATGTAATCCCAACCTGCCCAGACGAAATCACCGATAATCTGAGGTGTGGTTTTGGCGATCTCCCAAAAGCTGTACGCATCTCCGACCAGCGTTTCGGACCCGAGAATCAGGCGGTCGGGATACTTTTTAGTGTCTTTTTTATAGCGCCAGTTGCCGTAGTTATACCCTGCAATGTCCATGGCGGCAAAGGCATCTTTGGTTTTCCAGTCGCAGGGGGGCAGGGAGGCACCGAACTTCATAAAGTCTGTTCCGAGCTTTGCCGCGAGCGTATTGAAGAATTCGGAGCCGACAGGCTTTTTCTTCGGCTTCTTCTCGGCGGCGTTTTCTGCAGCTTTTGCAGCAGCTTCAGCCTGTTTTTTCGCCTTATCATCACTATAGACACCCAAACCGACGGAACTCAGGAAATTAAAGAAGATGTTAATGCCGCAGGTGACCGGGCGTGTGGCGTCGATAGAATGGAGATAATCCGTGAAAGACTGCTGAAGGGCAATGCCTTTCTCCTGTGCGCTTTCAGCAACTTCATTTCCGGTGGAGTACATGATGACGCACGGATGGTTGAAATCCTTTTCCACCATATCTTTGAGATCCTGCTGCCACCAGTCCGTCACATAAGAGGCATAGTCATGTTCCGTTTTGTGCATATACCAGCAGTCCACATATTCATCCATCATCAGCATGCCAAGCCTGTCACAGGCGTCGAGCAGATACTTGGATGCCGGGTTGTGTGACGAACGCACGGCATTGTAGCCGGCTTTCTGCAGAATGCGGATACGTCTTTCTTCTACTTCCGGATAGGTGCAGGCACCGAGGAGCCCGTTGTCATGATGGATGCAGGCACCGCGCAGAACAACCCGCTTGCCATTGATTGACATGCCCATGTCAGGCGTCCAGGTCAGCGTGCGGATACCAAACGATTCTTCCACAACATCTTCTCCAAAGGTGACGCGAGCTTTGTAGAGAAACGGAGTCTCCACAGACCATAATTTTGCCTCCGGGATCGCGAGATCCGCAGTGGCAGCCCCGGATGAATCAGTTTCGAGATCGACAGATACTACACTTTTTTCCCCGTCAAGAATTTCAAGAGAAGCTTTTCCGGGAACGGACGTTTTTAACCCCACACGAATCTGGGCGGGTGCGATCCCAAGCGTTTCTATACGGATGCCGTTTAACAGCACATGCTTTTCTTTTCCTGCCCAGAGCCAGACCGGGCGATAGATGCCCGTTCCGGAATACCAGCGGGAATTCGGCTGGTCAGCGTTGCGTGCAAGCACGATGAGCTTATTTTCCCCGCTTTTCAAATGGGGAGAGAGGTTTACATAAAAATTGGTATAGCCGTAGGGACGGAAAGCAATTTTTTCACCGTTCAGCCATACTTCCGCATTGTGATAGACACTTTCAAATTCGAGAATAAGAGCCTGATCCTGCAGTTCGACAGGGACGGAAAACACCTTGCGGTATTCGTAATCCCCGCCTTCAAACCAGCCGATATTGCCTTCTCCGAGGCTCGTGCTGACACGGCGCTCCGTGCGCATGGCATCGTGCGGGAGGGTAACCGATACAGCATCGCCTTCACGGCTCAGCGGCCGGCACGTCCAGCCTGAGTTGAAATCATAGCGTTTCATCACGCAACTCCCATCTGTTAATAATTCGGGTATAATAGAGGAACCTATTAATTGTTGCGTTCAGTATAACAGAAGGCCCCTGTCAACAAATACGGGTTTGCGCGAAATGGTGTTTTTATTTCGTAAACGGTTAATTGCGGGCAGCTTTATGGATTGAATTATTCATGCTGATTTTGTTATAATCTTAATAGTATTTTTTTATGAGAAAATGAGAAGGAGCAAACCTATGAAATCGATAGCTTTTAACGACAACTGGACGGTACGGCATCTGGAAGATGGTGGGGATGGGATTCCGGTTTCCATTCCGGATGACGCGATGCTCCGGGAACCGCGGACAGCAGATGCCGTGGGCGGGCTGAATGTAAGCTGGTTTGAAGGCCATGATTATCTATACGCCAAAAATTTCGTCCTGACGCAGGAACAGGCGGATGCGCACAATGTGCTGGAGTTTGAAGGGGTCTACCGGAAGGCAGAGGTCTTCCTCAACGGGCAGAAAGCCGGATTTCGCCCTTACGGCTATACCAATTTTTATGTAAACTGCGATGGACTTGTGAAAGCCGGGGAAAATCGGATTGAAGTAATTGCCAGAAATGCCGACCAGCCGAATTCCCGCTGGTATTCAGGAGCGGGGATTTATCGCCCGGTCAGATTATGGACTTCGGGAAAGAGTCATATCGAGCTCAACGGTGTTAAGATCAGGACGCTTTCTGCCTGCCCGCCGAAAGTGGAAGTATCGGTAAAAACCAGCGAAGAAGGCAAGGTTAGCGTAATGATCTTCGGCGGAGAGACGATGCTTGCTTCCGCAGAAGGCAGTGAACGGAACTTCGTTTTTGATCTTCCGGAAGCCAAGCCCTGGAGTCCGGAAGCACCTGTGCTCTACTCCTGCCGCGTACGGTTTGAAGAGGATGAGGCTGTGGAAACCTTCGGGATCCGTACCCTTTCCTGGGGCAGAGAAGGCTTTCTGATCAATGGGGAACGCGTGATCCTGCGAGGTGCCTGTGTCCATCATGACAATGGGCTTCTCGGCGCAGTCTGTGACCCGGATGCGCTGGAACGCAGAATTCGGATCCTGAAAGAGAACGGATACAATGCGCTGCGTTCCGCCCACAACCCCTGCTCCAAAACGGCTTTGGAGATCTGTGACAGGCTCGGCATGCTGGTTATGGACGAATACATCGACCACTGGTATATCCACAAGACACTGCATGACTATGTGGATTACTTCACGGAATGGTGGAAGCAGGATCTTAAGGACATGGTGGACAAAGATTACAACCACCCGTGTGTCATTCTGTATTCCACCGGCAACGAGGTTGCCGAAACAGCGCAGCCGAAGGGGATTGCCCTTGCTGGAGAGATGACGGATTATCTGCATTCTCTGGATGATACACGGCCGGTCACCTGCGGCATCAATATCTTCTTCAACTTCCTCAATCATATCGGATTCGGACAGTATTCCGATGAAAAAGCAGCGAAGGAAGCGGCGAGAAACGAAAAGGCAAAAGCCAAAGGGAAAAAGACAAAAGAACGGTCGACGGGTTCCAAGTTCTTCAACGATGTTGCGGGGATCATGGGAGCAGGCTTTATGAAGACAGGTGCAACCCTCCACGGATCGGATGTGACAACGCGAGAGGCCTTTGCCAATATGGATATAGCCGGCTATAATTACGGAGAAAAACGGTACAAGAAAGATCTGAAAAACTATCCTGACCGGCTGATCCTCGGCTCGGAAACTTTCTGCTTTGATGCCTATAAATTCTGGGAATTGGCGAAACGGGAACCGCGCTTGATCGGAGACTTTGTCTGGGCGGGGATCGATTACCTCGGCGAGGTGATGATCGGCAGCTGGGAGTATGCAGACTATGCGAAGAACTTCGGCCCGGATGTGGGCTGGATCAGCGCTGGTTCTGGCCGTATTGACCTCACCGGGAAGCCTCTCGGAGAAGCGCTCTACACGAAAGTGGCATTTGAACTGGAGAAGGGGCCGTTTATCGCAGTCCGCCCGCCCTGCCACGAGGGCAGGCATTCTCCCAGCGCCTGGAAGATGACGAACGCCATGCCAAGCTGGAGCTGGCGCGGATGCGAGGGAAAGAAAACGGTGGTGGAAGTGTATGCCAGGGCTGCCGCTGTGGAGCTTCTGATCAATGGGAAATCCCAAGGGAAGCAGCAGGCTAAAGATGACTGCTTATTCCTGTTCAAGGTTCCTTATGAAAACGGAATCATCGAGGCTGTAAGCTATGACGAAATCGGCGGAATCATCGGGCGGAACAGACTTGCTACGGCAGAACCTGTGACCGTTCTGAGGGCTGTTCCGGAAGCCGAAACCGTCAGACGCGGGCACCTCGCTTTTATCCGTCTGCAGTTAACCGACAGGATGGGAGAAGTCAAGCCCACGGAACGGAGCCTGATTCATGTTTCCGTGAAGGGCGGTAAGCTGCGCGCATTAGGTTCTGCATGCCCGTTCTACGAACTCAGCTATCTTGATTCCACTTGCGACACCTATTACGGAGAGGCACTTGCCATTGTAGAGGTGGAGGACGATGTAACTCTCACGGCTGAGAGCAAATACGGCAGTTGTGAGGTTGTGGTTCATGCGGGGTAAAAGATGAAGAATAACGATAAAACCAATGTGATGCGTCTGTTGGACGGGAAGAAGATTCCCTATACCAGCCATACCTATGAGCAGGATCCGACCAAAACCGGTGAAGAAATTGCGGCTATCCTTGAGGAAGATCCCGAAAAAGTCTTCAAAACGCTGGTGACGCAGGGAAAGTCCGGCCAGTATTATGTGTTTGTCATACCGGTAAAAGAAGAGCTGGACCTGAAAAAAGCAGCAAAGGCATCAGGCGAGAAGGCAATCAGCATGATCAAGCAGAAAGAGCTGCTGCCTCTGACAGGGTACGTGCACGGCGGATGCTCTCCGATCGGGATGAAAAAGCAGTTTCCGACATTCCTTCACGAAACCGCGATCCTGTATGATACGATTTGCGTCAGTGCCGGGAAGGTCGGCTATCAGATTGAACTGAATCCGGACGATCTTGTCCGAGCTTCCGGATGCCGGATGGAAGACGTCGTTTAGATCCCGGTAAAACAGTTGCTCCGCAGCAAAGGAAAAGAATTGCTGCGGAGCTTTTCCATGCAAAAATTGCTGCGGAAGATTTCTTGTCACTTTAACCATTAAAATGGCTAAAGTGCACCTGCAGGTTTGTGGACATTGGCGGATTGTATTTTCCATCAGGAGTGATATAATGCACACAGATTCTTGAAAGGAGAACAAATCTAATGAAAAAAACACTATCTATTATTCTCGCCATTGCCATGGTGTTCGCCCTTGGTGCAGCCGCCTCTGCTGAAGGCAGCTTTACCGTCGGCATCTGCCAGCTCGTTCAGCATGCCGCACTTGATGCTGCAACCCAGGGCTTTATCGATGCTCTGACGGAAGAACTCGGTGATGCAGTCACCTTCGATAACCAGAATGCTTCCGGCGACATCTCCACCTGTGCCACGATCTGCAATAACTTTGCAGCTTCCGGCGTTGACCTGATCCTCGCCAATGCCACTCCGGCTCTCCAGGCTGCTGCAGCTGCAACCGATACCATCCCTGTTCTTGGCACTTCCATCACTGAGTACGGCGTTGCGCTTGACCTGGATGACTTCAATGGTGTCGTAGGCGGCAATGTTTCGGGCACGTCCGACCTGGCTCCGCTTGATCAGCAGGCTGCCATGGTAGTCGAGCTCTTCCCCGAGGCAAAGACCTGTGGTATTCTCTACTGCTCTTCTGAGGCAAACTCCGTCTACCAGGCAAAAGTTGTTAAAGAAGAACTGGAAGCAAAAGGAATCGAAGTTAAGGTTTCCACCTTTGCCGACTCCAACGATGTTGCAGCTGTGACTCAGGCACTGTGCGATGAAGTTGATGTTCTCTACATCCCGACGGACAATACGGCAGCATCCTGCGCTGAGGCTATCAGCAATGTGGCAGAGCCTGCAGGCATCCCCATCATTGCAGGTGAGGAGAACCTCTGCGTCGGCTGTGGTGTTGCAACACTCTCCATCAACTACTATGACCTCGGTGTAACAACGGGCAAGATGGCTGCAAAGATCCTCAAGGGTGAAGCTGACATTTCAGAGATGCCTGTTGAGTACTTCCCGGATCCCGTGAAAAAGTACAATCCTGAATTTGCGGATGCGTTCAACATTGCATTCCCGGATGATTATGTAGCGATTGAAGGATAATATCTCCGCGGTTAATCAATGAGTTTATTGAATCTGTTTTCCAGGATGCCCTCGGCTTGTGCCCAGGGCATCCTCTGGGGTCTTATGGCCCTTGGTGTTTATATCACGTTCCGCGTTCTTGATATTGCCGACCTGAGTGTCGACGGTACGTTCGCTACCGGCGGTGCAGTCACGGTTATGCTGATTATTGCAGGCTATCCTGCGTGGCTGGCATTGATCGTTGCGATCCTGGCCGGCATCGCTGCCGGGCTCTGCACCGGCCTTCTGCATACAAGGCTCGGCATACCGGCAATCCTCTCCGGAATCCTGACGCAGTTTGCACTATATTCCGTGAACCTCCATATCATGGGCATGAAAGCAAACCAGACGGCCAGCCTGAAGAAATACGGCATGTTCTTTGAGAACGGGAAAGGCTTTCTGGTTTCGTCCCGTTATATCCCGGCAGCTATCGGCGTCGGGCTTGCGCTTGCTGTGGTCGTCATTATGACCCTGTACCTGTATTTCGGCACCGAGCAGGGCAGCGCGATTCGCGCCACTGGCTCCAACCATGCCATGGCAAGTGCTCAGGGTATCAACATCAATAATATGAAGGTGCTCGGACTCGCAATCTCCAACGGTATCGTTGCGCTCTCCGGCGGTTTGATGACCCAGTTCCAGGGCACGGCGGACGTCAACATCGGCCGCGGCGCGATTGTCATCGGCCTTGCATCCATTATCATCGGCGAAGTGTTCTGTGATCTCTTCTTCCGCAAGGGTGCCAACTTCGCAATACGCATGTCGTTTGTCGTATTCGGAGGCATCCTCTATTATGCTGCCATGACGATTATTCTCTGGCTGAAGATGGATCCGAACGACTTGAAGCTATTCACCGCAATCATTGTTGCGATCTTCCTTGCAGTGCCTTATCTGAAAGCGCAGGCAAAAACGTCGTTCAGCCATGCCGGAAAGCAGGCAGCGCTGGAAGGAAAGGGGGAGAAGTGATTGCTGAAAGTTAATAACATCTCCAAAACCTTCAACCCCGGAACCATCAACGAGAAAAAGGCGCTCGACAATCTGAGCCTCCACCTCAAAGAAGGCGATTTTGTTACGGTCATCGGGAGCAACGGAGCGGGCAAGAGCTCGGTTCTGAATGCAATTGCGGGCGTTTGGCCGGTGGACAGCGGCTCTATTGTGCTTGGGGGCGAGGATATTACCGGTTTGCCGGAATACCAGCGGGCGAAACTGATCGGCCGTGTTTTTCAGGATCCCATGATGGGCACTGCACCGGATATGTGGATTGAGGAGAACCTTGCCATCGCCATGCGCCGTGGGGAAAAGCGCAGGCTGAAATGGATGGTTACCAAACAGGACAGAGAGCTTTACCGCGAAAAGCTGAAAGAGCTTGGCCTCGGGCTGGAAGAACGGCTTCAGGTGAAGGTCGGATTGCTTTCCGGCGGACAGCGCCAGGCGCTGACGCTTCTGATGGCAACCCTGAAAAGCCCCAAACTCCTTCTCCTGGATGAGCATACAGCTGCACTGGATCCTGCCACTGCTGCCAAGGTGCTGGAACTGTCAGACAGCCTGATCGAAAGAAACAGGCTGACCACCCTGATGATTACCCACAATATGACGGATGCCATCCGGCACGGCAATCGCCTCATCATGATGAATGCCGGACAGATTATCCTGGATATTGAAGGAGAAGAAAAAAAGCATCTGACGAAGCAAGACCTGCTGGACAAGTTTGCCAAACTGGCAGGAAAGAATGAAGTATCAGATGCGGTTATGTTTTCCTGAACAGCAGAAAATAGAAGAAGAGACAGTTTTCTTTCATTGAAGGCTGTCTCTTTTTTCGCAATATCTTATGTTATGATTCCTGATATACTCATTTCTTGACAATCAGATTCTTATCGCGATATACTGTTTAATAATCGATCGCGATACAAACAAAGAAAAAAGGAGAGATCAGTTATGGATGAAAAAATCAGCGGCAGGAAGCCAAGCTACGGCTTTCTGAGCAGGTTGATGTACGGCATCGGTGAGTTTTTCGGTGGTGGCTGCTTTGTTATCATCAATTCCTTTTTCGCGGTGTTCCTGACCAAGGCGCTCGGCATGCCGACAGCGCTTGCAGGTACCATCCCAATGGTCGGCAAAATCTGGGATGCCATTACCGATCCCATTATGGGCAACATTACTGACCGCACCCGGTCAAAGTTTGGCCCTAAACGCTTCTATATCCTGATCGGGAGCTTTGCGGCGGCCATCACTTTTGTCCTGATGTGGTTGCGGGTTTCATCGGATTCCATGGCGGCAATGTACGTTTTCTATATTGTAATGTACTGCCTGTTCAGCACGGGCTTTACCGTGTTCACCGTCCCGTACAGTGGCCTTCTTCCGGACATGATGGACGATTATACCATGCGGTCGAAGTTTTCAAACATGCGTATGGTGTGGTCTACCCTGGGGGCTATGGTGTGCGGCCTGGTTCCGACATTCATCATCCGGGATAATCTCGATCCCGCCGCCTATCTGCGCTGTGCGCTGATTTTTGGCGTGCTGTTTTTCATGACCTCCATCACGGTTTTCTTCGGTACTTGGGAGAAGCAGAAGGAGCCGGTTCAGTCCTCCCTCAAAGAGAGCTTTCCGCAGGCTGTCAGCGTCTTCCGGAGCCGCTCGTTCCGGCTTTTCCTGGGGCTGTATCTGTTCGGTCAGTGCGGGATGGACTTCATCTCCGGCATGGCAGTCTATTATGTGGACGATGTGCTGAACGGCTACCAGAACGGATATTTTACCCTGATTATGGCGGCACTGATGATTTCGCAGCTGCTGGGTATGGCGGTCTTTGGCCCCGTGATGAGCCGCACTTCCAAGAAGATGGCTATACTCATCGGTGCTCCTACGCGTCTGATCGGAATTCTGGGTCTGCTGGCCTTTTCGCACGAAGGGGCAAACATCGTTCCGATCCTCTGTCTGACAGTCCTGATCGGTTTCGGCAACGCAGGATCTCTCACCGGCATTTTCGCCATCATGGCGGATATGGCTGACGTGGATGAGCTCATCACTTCCATCCGCCGCCCGGGCATCGTTTCCAGCATGGCTACTTTTATCCGGAAGGTATCTTCTGGTATTTCGGCGGCGCTGATTGGCATTTTGCTGGCAGCGGTGGGCTATGACGAGGTGGCTGCCAACGCCGGTGCCCGCCAGACGGCTTTCACGCAGAGAGGCATTGGAATCATCTTCGTGCTGGCACCGGCGATTCTTACACTGCTGCTGATTATTGTGGACGTGGTGTTCCCGATTACCGGTAAGGAATTTGACATGGTGCAGAGGATATTGCCCGCCGGCGGGGGGATGAACCCGCACCGGCTACCGCTGAAGAGAAGCAGGTTCTGGAAAAGGTCACCGGCTTCGCCTATGATGCCCTCTGGAGCAGGGAAAACGCCGGACTGCGGCAAAAATGATGAGAGCCTTATATGATAAAAGCATTCTTCTCACGAGCGGTATCAGGAACTTCTTTCTTCGCTGGAGAAAGGAGGAAACACTGAAGTGGATCGATGAAATCCACACGGCTCTTCCTGAACTGATTGAGAAGTGGAACATCACATCCTTTGTGCCCAATCAGATAGCAAGATATGGTCTGGTTCTTCAGGCTTCTTCGAAGGAACATGGAGAGATTGTGCTCAAATTCACGCCTGCCTTTATCAACCGGTTTGAACGGGAAGCGGAAGCGTACAGCATTCTGCCAAAATCCTATATGTGTGAAGTCATTGATATCGATTACCGGAATCGATGCCTGATTCTCAGGTGCATCCAACATGCCGGATATGCAGGCTTTGAGGACACCCTGAAGCTGACAACTTTCTTCGGGCATGCGATCCGGGATGCCGTAAAGTATACGGGGCAGCCGCTGAATCATATCGGTTTTTACCGGCAGGAATTGAAAAAGCGCTGTGATGACACCAAAGAACTTCGGTTCCATGACAGGGAGATTAAAGAGGAGCTGAAGACCGCGTGGGTTCTGTACAGCGAGGCGTTTCAGGATGCAGACCTGTACATTCTTCACGGAGACCTCATTGATCTGAACATTCTGGATGACGGCACCCGATATTATGGTGTGGATCCCATCGGGTTCCTTGCACCCATTGAGCTGGAATGTGTGCGGTTTATACGAAATGATGTGAGAAATCATCCGGAATCCGGATTCCGCCGGCGGTTCGACATGCTGGCGTCTTACTTTGAAGGCTTTGTGGATAAAAGTCGGCTGATTCAGATGTTCATCATTGATATGGCCTACTGCACCTATAACAGCGTCTTTGAAAACGATACTCCGGACGAAACGGAAGTCGATCTGGAGTTGCTTCGTATTGCCAGAGAATGCCTGAGCTCATAATATAGCAAACTCCCTCACTTAACTCGCGACAAAGTGCTGAAATCGAAAGCCTCTGGAAACTATTCAGTTCAACATTATTTCTCCCTTTTTAGCTCGCGAAGGAGCACCAAAATCGAGGTACAATGTTGTCTTCGCGAGCAATATGTACGCACCAATGACGAAGTAGCTGAATAGCTGCGCAGCAAAAAAACCACCGGCCTTTCGCCGGTGGTGATTTCAGATCCGCCGCAGTGCTTTCCGGGCAGCTGCGCTGCGGGAATAAAAGCGGACCCAGAACGGAGATTCTTTTCCGAATACCTTTGCAGATTGAATTGAGATGCGTAATTCCTCCGCAGTATGGAAATCCGGCAGTTCCAGCCCCATAGCGCCAAGCTCCGGAACTCCGTGCGCATCCGACCCTGCAATGCCGCTCAGCCCATGTTCCGCAGCAAATCGGTTTGCCGCACGGTTCATTTCCAGCCGATTGCGCGCATTGCTGA
Organism: Oscillospiraceae bacterium; assembly: GCA_017406005.1. Taxonomy (GTDB): domain Bacteria; phylum Bacillota; class Clostridia; order Oscillospirales; family Oscillospiraceae; genus Limivicinus. The sequence goes on from JAFQZI010000022.1 coordinate 14,331, forward strand.
TCTCAATTGCATCCAGAAAAGGGAGATATTCCTCCATTTCTGCTTCCGTCCACCCATGGCGCGCCATGGCATAGGGATGAGACAGTGCAATAAAGGCACCCTGCTCTTTCAACTGCCGGAAAGCCGTGAGAGGTTCCATTCTTTTCGGCAGCTCCTCCTGAACGAAGAGTGCCAGTATTTCCCCGTGTGTTGTCAGGATCTCTTCCCCCACAATCACATCATCCGGGTGGGATTTCTGAAGCTCCAGTGCGCCGGCAATCGTATTATGATCCGTCAGGACCAGTTTCCCGAGTCCAAGCTCTTTCGCCCGCCGATAGAGTTTCTCTCCCGTGGAGAGAGAATCCGGAGAGGCAATGCTGTGGACATGGAAATCAACTTTTATCATTTCATTCATCGTATTGCACTGACTTACATTTTTGTACTGATAAAGAAGGGTTAAAAATGGAAAAGCAAAAAAAGACATTCTCCGATTATTGTCGGATATGGTTCAAAGGTTTTGGAGACACCTGCGCCGCATTCCTGCTGAAAATCGGGCTTACGGCGAACATGGTTACCATCATCGGCTGCATCGGGCATATTATTCCCTGCTTGCTCGCCTTTTATGGCCGTTTCTTCTGGGCGGGTTTCCTGCTGGGTGTTTTTTCGATTTTGGACTTTATCGATGGGTCGATGGCCAGAATGTCAACCGGAGGAACCGGAACAAAGTTTGGTGCAGTGCTGGATTCCACAACCGACCGCTATGCCGAATTCCTGATTTTTGGGGGAGTCCTGCTTTATAATGCGGCACGCGGCAGCACGCTTTGGGTTGCAGTGTGTGTTGCGGCAATGATGGGCTCGTTTCTTGTTCCGTATACGCGGGCAAAAGGCGAAATATACGGGTTGAATATGCGCCTGGGGATCATGTCCCGCCTGGAGCGCTATCTCGTGCTGGGGATCTCCCTGATGATCGGTTATCCTAATATCGGCATGGTGATCATCGCCGTTCTCGGCAACATCACTGCCCTCCAGCGCCTTCTGTATATGAAGAAGGAACTGAAGTAGGCTCTTATGTCACATCTTCAGGTCGACCGGATCACCGAATATATCATCTGCACCGACCCCGGCCGCATCGACCGTGTACCATGCCGAGGTTGCCGTGTGATAAGTGCCGTCCCCATTGTTCACGATTTCATAAAGATGCACGGAGAACGTCCCATCCGCGTTTTCCTCCACGTCTGCTTCAGGTGGATAGAAATTGTGATGCCTGTAATAATACATCTGCGCCATGCGGCCGATTTCCTCAGCACCGCATGAATTCCTCTGAAGAAAAACACGCGGGTTGTACAGGAACGTACCGTAGAAGTCTGTATTCACATCAGCATTCAGGAGCATTGATCCCTGAACGTAGGAAAGCGTGAGGCTCCGGAATGGCACGGTTTCCCCGGTCTGAGAAATGATCTTCGTCACATTCACCGTGTAATCCCCGCTGCCCTCTATCTCCAGATACCAGATTCTGCCATCGGAAAAATGCAGTTCCGCGTAACCTGAATTCAGCACAAGCCAGCTTTTCAGCTCTCTGCCTTCAATGAGCTCGTAAACCACTCCGGCGTCGGCCGGACTCATTTCATAAGAGCCGTCGAGGATTGTGCTCCCTGGTCCGCCTGCGAGAGTAGCCTGGTTCCGTTCAATGTACAGCCTGACGGAATCATCATTGATCTCGAGAGAGAGCGTCTTAAACCAGCCGGAAACATCGCCGCCCCTGGAATCATAAACATTCTCAATGCGGTAGGAGCCCTGATGAGAGTTCTCCGAAGCAGAGACAAAGTCCAGAATGTAATAGGATTCATACCATGAGTCCGAAAAAAAATAACAGTGCAGAACAAGATTGTCGGCAACACTTCCGGTGAAGTCAAGCCAGTATTTCGGCATTCCGTTTTCATAGTAGACATATGCCGAGTTGATTGCCTTTTCCGCCATAGCAGGTGCTCCGGCAGATAATACGAGCAGAAGCACGAGTAATAATGAGAGCCATTTTTTCATTCTGATTCATCCTTTCCCGTTTGTCATTCACCTTTTCAGGCTTTTCGGAATACCTTATTTCGACCTCGTCCGCAAACACGGGGTCGTGTTTATTTTGCGCATTTTGGCGCGTTACTTTCTGATATATGTCTGGTTTCTGCTTGTCGGCTTGTCCGGGATTCTCATAACAATCAGGCCTTTTTCAAGAGCAGGATTCAGATACAGCTTTCGGAAGTTGTCTTTTGATTTCAGCCCGAGCCGCGTCATAAGCTGGGCGGCGGTATACGGAACGTCGTATTCCATCACTTCCAACAGGTTCTGTACGGCCCCGGTCAGATACGCATCCTTCTCTGAAATCTGTTTCAGTGCCCGGTCCAGCGTGAGGTTGATCTTGTCCAGCATAAACTCGATAAACGCATCGGAATTGCCGTTACCATGGCACTGAGAGATGGCATTATAGTAACCATCCTGGAATTCATGAATTCTGCTTTCGAGTGGCAGATACTGGAACGCCGGGTTCCATTCCGACAACAGAGCCGTCTGCCACAGCCGTGCCATTCTTCCGTTTCCATCCGAAAAAGGATGGATAAAGACGAATTCATAGTGGAAGACCGAGGACAGAATCAGCGGATGCACGGTCTGTCTCGCTTTGCGCATCCAGTCAAACAAGGCCTGCATCTGGCCGGGCACAAACTGCGGTGGCGGGGCCATAAAGATACACACATCTCCGTTGAAAACACCTTCGTTATGAGTACGAAAAACCCCAGACTCCTGAACTGTCAGGTAGGTCATAATGCCGTGCAGCTTTTTCAGGTCACTGATAGAATACGGGTCAAATTTACCCAGCATATCATATGCCTGATAAGTGTTTTTGACCTCCTGGATGTCCTTTTCCGGCCCGATCACCGTTTTCCCGTCAATTACACTCTTCATTTCATCCAGCGAGAGGAAATTTGCCTCAATGGCAAGGGAAGAATGAATAGATCGGATTCGGTTGTTTCTCCGCAGATACGGCTTCGTTTCAAAAGACCGGTAGTTCGTGATCCTACCGGTTTTTTCGGCAATATCCGCCACCAGCGACAGCATGGTATTCGTGATCGAGAACGGCGGAATGTAGTTTTCCATTTCCATTATCAGACACCTCGCTTACCCAATCAGTATACCATAAGGCATGGAGGAAAACAATAACTTAGCTGTTATCTTACATGGTATCTTAGATGGGTTTCTCGGCACTTATAATTTCACTTCTGGATTATCTTCTTTGCGAATGTGTGTGTTTTTCTTTTTATCTGTATTCTAAGGCAATACCGCACGGAAATAAGGAGTGCAGTATAATACGAAAAATGGTATAATCTGACCATGAAGAAACAAATAACGCTGTCCGCCTTCAGCGATGAGCTGGCAAGTGTACGGACGAAGAAAAAAGAGTTCTTAGCACAAATAGATCGCATCGTTCCATGGGGAGTATGGATTGAAGAAATCAAACCGTACTATTACAAAGGAGAGCGCGGAAATAAGCCCTATGATCTTGAACTGATGCTTCGGATCTATTTGCTTCAGAATCTATATGACCTCTCGGATATGGCAACTGTGGCAGAGGTCATAGACAGCCGAGCATTCTCTGAATTTTGTGGCGTGGATTCCAGCAACCAGGTACCGGATGGAGATACACTCGGTCGGTTTCGGCATATTCTGGAGAAGAACGGGATTCAACAGAAACTGTTTGCCCAGGTAGTCAAGACACTGATGGAGAAAGGCCTCATTCTGAAAAAAGGGACAATCGTGGACTCAACCATTATTGAAGCCCCGTCTTCAACGAAGAATCAGAAGAAGGAACGAGATCCGGATGCACATCAGGTTAAAAAAGGCAATGCATGGCATTTTGGATACAAAGTCCACATCGGTGTAGATAAAGACAGTGGGCTGGCCCATACTGTTGAGGTGACAGGAGCCAATATACATGATGCGACAATGGTTCCGAAACTGCTGACTGGTGAAGAAGAGACTGTCTATGGAGACAGCGGATATCTTGGTGCGGAAAAGCGTGAGGATGCCATCATCAAAAACCATATCGGGAAAAAGATCAGGTATAAAACCAATCGCAGACCTTCACAGAGCAAAAACAAGTCTGTCCGTTCTAAGGCGCAAATTAAACGCCGTGAGCATGAGAAATCGTCTGTCAGGGCAAAGGTCGAACATGTCTTTGGCGTGATAAAGGGTCAGTTCCGTTACCGGAAAACTCGATACCGAGGATTACAAAAACAAACGGCAAAACTGAATATTCTGTTTGCTCTGGCAAACCTCATTCTGGCTGACAGGCCTTGCCTGGCAGTCTGATAGTGGATGCCTCCATAAAGAAAAAGCAAAAATAATCAACACATTTTTTTGAATCCAGCAGTATCAACCAATGGCATTATCTTTTTTCAGTCATTACGCGGTATTGCCCTAATAAAACAACGCCTAGTTTTTCCGCATATTCTCTTGCTTGTTGAGTATAACTACTTGTAGTAAAAATATACACTGATAATAAATCAGTTGCCAGCCCAATTATGGAATTCAGCTAAAATAGCATCCAAATCGAGATTTGTATAGGATGGTTCAATGTTTGACTGTGTTGGCGTATTGCTATCGGTTTGCGGGCTCCTTTGATCAAGTACGGGTTTGATATGTTGATCAGAGGGGGTAATGTTTGTCATAACATCTGTTTTATGAGATTTATTTGAGGACGATTTATTTTCAGCCTTTTTGGGCATTGTTATGCCGTTTTTCTGGTTAATCCTCTCAATTTCTTCTTCGATGATATTACCGAATGTGCGGTCATCAATTGCCATGCTTTCTTCAGCAGCCACAGATTTATCGGCGAACGCATCAAAGACAGCCTGCTTGTTTTCTAAAAGCTCCACAATTCTTTCATCTACCGTGTTTTCGCAAAGCAGCCTGTAGACAAGTACATTTCTGGTCTGACCCATGCGATAAGCTCTTGAGATTGCTTGGTTTTCAATTGATGGTTTAAGCTGAGGCTCACAAATGATCACGACACTTGCTGCCTGAATATTCAAACCGGTTCCACCGGATTGAATTTGTGCTGTCAGTACTGATCCTGCAGGAGCTTTTTCAAACTGGTCCAATATTTCCTGCCTTCGTGCTGGCGGAACGGAGCCGTTGATCGGTTCAAGGCAGCGTTCACCGAGAAGCAGCCTGATTTTCCGGATTGTATCAAGAAAGAAAGAAAAAACGATTATTTTACGTCCGTCTCCGGTTGCTTCATTGATGATTTCCAGCATGCGTATTGCTTTGGAAGAATCCCGAAGGTCATCAACATTCCAGGAAACGCGCCTGATATCAGCATAGTTTCTACCGAGCACGCTGTTTTCATAGATGCTTTCTTCCATTGCCCCTAATGCGCACCATTCCTGACTTTCAATCAATTCAGGGAGTTCTGTCAGTACATCATCGCGTTTTCTCCTGTAATAGACAGGTGCGACGGCTTCCCTGAATTGAGGTGCTGCTTTCATAAAGGCCATTCTGGAGATGGTCCTGGCGACAGCCGGCTTGAGGATATCGATAAGTGCGATCATTTCCTCAACTCTGTTTTCCAATGCTGTACCGGTCATAAAGAGCAGACGTTGAGTATATCCACAAAGGTTTTTTACATTGATTGTTCTACGGGCAGAAGTGTTTTTGATGTAATGAGCTTCATCGACAACCAGCAGAGAGAATGTATAGTTATCTGGCAGCTTTATGGAGCCCGTTGTCTCATAAGTAGTTACTGCAACACCTCCGGTGTTGAGCCAGGCTTGCAGAGCTGCTTTTCTTCCGCTGCCATGTATTTTGGTAACGCTGAGCAGGCTCATTTTACGGATTTCTCTGCACCAGTTTGTAATGACACTTGCCGGGCATACAACCATGAAATGCGTTGCTCCGGTATTGCGGAGAGAGACCATAGCGGCAATAGCCTGCACAGTTTTACCAAGGCCCATCTCATCACCAAGCAAGACTCGCTCCTGATGGAGTATATATTTTACACCCCATTCCTGATACCGGCGTAATTCGCAGATCAACCCTTCCGGAAAGAAGTCCTCTTCCTGCACTTCCCGTGCAAGATCTTCAGGAAGGCCATATATGGCATCAGTGTTTCCGAGAATCCCGGGATTAATATCTTCAAGGATATTGAAAAAGCGAATGGAGTTGGCGGTGAAATCCTTCCAGGCATCCTGCTCACTCGTATCCGTTATCGGAACGGTTTCATCAACCTTGTCCCAGGCTTTCTTTCCGTATGGTCCATCCATGAGGTCGCATAGCAATTCAAAGGCATCTGCAGCCTTTTGTTTCTTTGCCCCGGATGAGAAAAACCATTTTATTCCGTTGCTGCCAGCCTCAAGAGCCTCTGTTGCACTATCGATGGTGTCTTCGTATCGATATAGGAGCCTTTGGCATTCATCAGCAATAGGCTGGTAGTTTTTATATTTTGAAATGGCAAAGACAAGCTTGGTTGAAGAAGGGTTTTTATCGTCTGTGCTCAGACGGATTTTGACTCCACTTTGTGCTTTGGAGACGATTTCGTTCACTACTTCTTTTATAGCATAAGCAGAGTCTTCACTAATCCCATAAACAGATGCAAGAGAAAAAATCGATGCAGTATATAAATCTGCTACTGTGTTATAACCGCTATCTCTTAAAGCCTTTATACGAAAACCACGTTTCCCTCGGTTAATCTCTTCAACCGGGATATCGGCAAGAATATTGAGTACTTCACGGGCTATGATTTCATCTGACGTTTGTTTTACGCTGTCCTGATATTCCTCCGCGGTCTCAATAACGGTGTGCAAAGCTGCCGCCAGCTTCTGGTGCTGTCGAATGATTTGTCTTGCTTCACTTGTGCTGAATGGTCTTGCCATAGAGGAAAGTCTCCGGATGTATTTATTATGAAATCTTCGTCAGTTGCGGCATCCAGCAGTGTGATCTACAGTCTACCATTAAATCGTCATAACCATTGGGATTTTGATATATGAAATCTGGATTGTTATAATTGCCATATATTGAGAATGGTTCTGTTTCACCGTTCCATTCAGACGAATGGAACATCCCATTTGGTGCAAGATATTCATTATCATTTGCAGTAGCGTATCCTTCCAGAAAACGCATGTGGTCACCGGCTACGTCAAAAAACTCGAAATAAGTATAAGCTGCACCACCGGATGCTTCACGATAAATCCGGTTATCTGTCATAAAATAAAAGCGGTTTCTTGCCCAACTTGTACACAAATTTACAGGGGTGTTGTTAACAAGTGTGCAAAGTTCAAACAGAACCGGGGTATCGTAAATAGAATAAGAGGGATTTTTTAGATCAATACCTGCTATCAAAAGTTCTGGAATTCCGTTTTTGTCGAGATCTTTCAATGCATAACCTACGTGTTCATAGCTGCGGATAAATTCACTGACTGCATATCCATCCTGATAATTATAGGGTTCCGCCTGCTTTGCAATGCGGTAATATTCAATCACACTGTTGTAAGCATTAAGGAAATCTCCTACATAGATATATGCAGGGGAAGTGGAAGCCGACCCTCCAGGCCCGTAAAATGTGGCCTGCACACCCCAGCCGTTTACTGACGGCGGAACATTGCTCACGGCAATCGTATCGCCCTCCAACGCTTGCAGATTTAATCCGGGGTTCATCGTCATTGCTTCCGTCAGGGTATGCACATACCCATTCGGATCTACCAGCTCCCAACTCATGCTGCTCGCATTGTCTGCATGGGCAATGAACCACGTCCTCCCACCAATGGCAATAGCCTCGCTGGTGGGATTTTTCGTTATTGAAGGACCGCCATTATCGGCTTCAGCTACAATATTGCAAGTAAGCAAACTGAATATAAGAGATATCAATATTATTGTGGCGTATTTTTGCCTTTTTGGCATTTTATTGTCCTCCTATTAATACGGCGAAATTATTATATTATTAATTATTCAATGTTGATCCATAATGCTGGGCGAACAGTACGAACATTAGAATTAATATCACCATAGCAACTTGAGTCTATTACTCCATCAACGGTAACTGCCATAGCAGTTCCAAAAGAACCATAATCAATACTTGTACGCAACCACCAGGCACAGGCACCAGTACTTTTTTTTGTATAAGCGCCATGTTCTTTTACATATTTGGTCGGGATACAAATACGTTCATCATCACTCTGAAAATATTTTTTTGCTTCTGCATAACTTAATAAGAATATTCTATCATCTGTATCAATTTGTGAAGCTTCGTCAATGACATAGCTTTTGCCAAGACTATTATCAATATGGGAAGTTATTATCATATTTCTTTCCTTTTCAGAAAACGAATTAGAAATAAAATCATAGTTCAACCATTTACGTATTGAACACATTTCCCATGTTTTTCCGGAAGAACGACTCTGATTAAAAGGCAGGCATTCTATAGCATTTTTGCTAACTAATAGTTTTTTACCATCTTTAATCTCTAAAACTATCCACTGTATTGGTTCCTTGCCATTTGAACTATTATCGTCTTGTTCATAGGTCCCAAAAGCAAGCAGACCGGGGAATCAGGCAGTGGCGGGGATTAAAGCCGCCGAGACTGATGAGGAGAGATACCCGGATTATGTTGCACCAACAAATATGAGCTCGTCCCAGTCCGGGGCGGGCTCTTCTGCTAATAAGGGGAGTACAAGTACAAAGAGTTCGAGCAGTTCGTCGGTGAAGAGCTCAACATCGTCAAGCACGAAGTCGAATACAGGCAATAATACGGCGAGCAATGCAGGCAGTTATGCAGTTCCCGAGACTCAGGATACTCCTTATGACCGGAAGTTCTATGCCGCTTTAGCTGCCGGGGTTCCGAATGGAATCAATGCAAGTGAGTACATTGCAAAAGACAGGGCTGCCGATGCCGTGAAGGGCATGGTGAACGGGGCTAAGGCATACGTTGGTACAGGGTCTGTTGCCCCGATTGATTATGTGGATATCGCCCAGCAGAAAGCCGAATTGAGAGCAAGGGAAAACCAGGAGAAGGCGAGGGCTGTTCTGGCGGCAGACTATGGGGTCAACAAGGGAGTCAATGATCTCGTCCGAAATGTGCAGGACAGCCGGGGGCTTTATCAGACCCAGCGGAATCAGGTCAATGCCGACGAGGCGAGAGCTCTGGACAACCAGGTTTTGTATGCCGAGGCGCGGGGCGACCGCGGCGGCATCGGGATGAGCCAATACGGAGGCATTCAGAATACGGCTGCCACCAACAGGCAGGTTATCAACTCCGCTGAGGTCAAGCTGCAGACGGACACCGCCAGGCAGATTGCAGATCTGCGAGCGCAGGGGGAGTTTGAAAAAGCGGATAAAGTGCTGGAGATCAGCAACAAATATCTCACGGAACTGCAGAACCTGGAGAAGTGGGCGAAAGAAAAGAATGTTGGGGTTCAGGAGTTCAATGCAAAGTTAAGAGAATGGGAAAACGAGTATGTTTTGAATGTGGGGAAGTACCTTACGGAGGCAGAGCTCAATGCCGTGAAGGCTGCAGGGATTTTCTCAAACGGGGCTGAGACGGCTGCTTACCGGGATGCCGTCCAGGATCGGTATGCTGCAGGGGCAAAGGCGATGATGGATGCCGGCATTGTTCCGAGCGCGGATCAGCTCGAAGTACTCGGGTGGACGCCGGAACAGTACTGGGTCTATAAGATGGCGAATTCCTCGTACTGAGTGCATAACAAGTTGCGCGGAAGACAACATTGTACTTCGTGGTTACGTGTCTGTCCGCACTCTGTATGTTTTGAGAAATCAATGATAGCAGGGGAGATGTTTACAGCATCTCTGCCTGTTATTTTAATGGGGGCTTAATTCATGGAAAACAATAATACTGAAAACAATTGCGAATTGCGAATTGAACATTGCGAATTGGCTCTGCCGTCGGCAGCGCCCAAGGCGCATTATACGGTTTATAAGCTGACCGATCCGGATGGTAAAGTATATATCGGCTGCACCGGGAAAAGGGTTGAGGAGAGATGGAAAAAAGGATGGCATTATAACTATCATTCGAGAATTTATAAGGCCATAAGAGAATTCGGCTGGGAAAACTTCGAGAAGAAGATTCTTTGCGAAAAGCTGACGCGCGAAGGGGCAGAGAAGCTGGAGAAATGGTTTATCGCGTATTATGACAGCGCTAATCCCGAAAAAGGGTATAACCGTGCTCTCGGCGGGCTGGGAAAAGGTTCACGGATGAGTGACGCGACAAAAGCATTATCCAGGCAGGTCAAATGCAGTATGTATCAAAACGATCCGGATTATCGGGAGAGAGTAAAAAAAGGGATTAGAAGCTCACATGAAAACAACCCTGAATATCGGGAAAAGCTAAGCTTATCTTTGAAAAAGTATTATGCTGAAAACCCTGAGAAAAAGGAAGAGATCAGACGAAGAATGAGTGAATATCTCTCAAAGCCGGAAAACCGGGCGTTTGTTGAATCTGACACGCGAGCAAAGCCGGTGATCTGTGTGGAGACAGGGGTAATATATCCATCTCAATTGGCCGCAGAGAGAGCAACCGGTTATCATGGAATCCATCATGTCTGCCATGGGCAGCGGATGACAGCGGGAGGATATCATTGGAGAAATGTGCATGATAGCCGTGCTTTAAATGAAAACCGGCCGGAGGAATCCGGCCGGTAAACATATTTGAGAGAAAAGGTTTATGCTGCGGGCTCTTCTGTAATGTCTTCCACGATTTCTTCAACAGCTTCAGTAATAGGAGCAGTACCGCTTAAAATTGCACCGTTATCGGCAATCTCAATGTTGAAGTTCTTTGCACAGGTCTTGCAGAGACGGGTCTTTCCGGTGCCGATTGCGGTTGCCACATCACCCTCAAACACCTCGGAGCTGCGGTTGAGATGCTGGCAGTCCGGATCCAGATGATAGACGGAGCCAAACTGCGTCCAGTAAACAGAGGTGTCACCGAGGGTCACTTCCGCTTGGGCCTTGCCTTCTTCAGAGACCGGGTTCCAGTCATAGCTGATGCCGATGCCGAGCAGCAATGCAACAGCAGCCACAATGGATGCAACTTTCTTCATCTTGGGGTCTGCATTTTTGTCAATAAACAGCACGTAGATCAGGAAGGGGATAAAGGCAAAGCAGCAGACGATAACGCCCATGTTGTTCCAGAGCCAGAACTTTACCTGGTTCTGCTCGGAGACAGGATCCATATGGTTGGCCTGCTTCCAGAACTGGGCACCGACAACGACAAGGATAAAGTCGAGCACAAGGAAAGCAATCAGCTGAGCCATCTGGGACATGAACTTCAGGTCGATTTTTCCGATGAAGACGAGAACGGCGAGTACTTCGCATACAATGGCAAGCACCCAGAAAATAACAGCAAGGATACGTTTTGTTTTTGCACTGCTCTTGTCTGCAGCAGTGACAGGCGTGGCAGCCTTTGCAGCAGTTTTGGCGGCAGGCTTTTCAGCCGGGGTAGTAGCTTTTGCGGAATCTACCTTGGTAATGGTTTTTTTGACTGCTTTTTTGGGAGTAGCTTCATTTTCAGTCACTTTTTTCTCAGCCATGGTGAGCCTCCTATATCAAGTTTGATGTTATTATACTCCTTTTTTATCAGATTTCAACATTTTCAACTTCTTTCTGACAATCTTTTCTTGACGGGAGAGAAGAAAAAGTGCATAATGGGGCCAGCCTGAAAACATAGGTTGATTTTCAAATTTATTTCATAGAATGGAGAATGGTTATGGATCTTACCAGCTTAATGTCATCCCTTCTGAGCGATCAGAATATTACTTCCGTAGCGAAAAAGGCCGGTGTTTCTGACGAAGAAGCGGCATCGGTTCTTGCTACAGCTCTTCCGGTAATGCTTAACGGTGCCAACGGCCAGGCTTCCGGTGCGGACACCACAGAGAGCTTTTACCACGCAGTGAAAGATCATGCGACAAAGGATCCGAGAAACGTCGATCTCAAAGAAGGCGGAAAAATCGTCGGCCATCTTCTTGGCACGGATGAGGAAGCTGCTGAAAATGCTATCGCAACAAGAGCGGGCATGAGTTCCGCAAAAGTCGGCCTGATTCTGGCTGCGGCAGCTCCCCTGATCATGAATATGCTTGGCGGTTCCACCAGCAATTCGAACAGCTCTGCCGGAACAGCGTCTCTTCTAAGCTCTCTGCTCGGCGGCGGCATGAACAGCAGTTCCAGCAGCTCTCTGATGACGTCTGCTCTCACAAGCGTTCTTGCCAACTCCCTCGGTGGAAACTCCTCCTCCAACAACCTGCTTGGTTCTCTGCTTGGCAGTGCACTTGGCGGCGGTATGCAGCAGTCAAACTACAAACCTTCTTCTTCCTCCAGCCTGCTCGGTTCTCTGCTTGGCGGAGGAATGGGGAGCACGCAGCAGTATAGCGCGGCGAACTCTTCTTCCAGCCTTTTGGGTTCTCTGCTCGGCGGCGGGATGGGAAGTACCCAACAACAGCAGTCCGGGCTTGACCTCGGCACAATCGGCGGCCTGCTCAGCAGCCTGCTGAAGTAAAACTCAGCTTCATCAAGGGCATCTCAGATAAGGTCTCTGTTTTCCGGCAGAGGCCTTATCTTATATCTGATTCCAGATTGGAAAACGGTTTTTATAGACAATATCTGGGCTGAATCAGCGGAAGAGGAGTACTTCATGATCCAGACAGTATTTATGCGAAACGGTAAAAAGAAGTCTGATTATCGCAGGATCAAAAATGTCATAATTTTGGTGGCGTTTGTTCTGCTTGGAATTTATTATTTCTATCTTCGTTTTCAGGAACAGCAGTCAGCCCAGCAGGGTTCTGTTTCTTCCCAGAAAGTCATTCCTTACCAGCTCGCAGGTGAAAACGGAGAAGTGCGGTATGACGCCAACGGGAATCTGATCGACACGTCAAATTTCCTCATTTCCGTGAAGAGTTCCGATGAAGTCCTTCCAAAGGGGTTTTCCTTTGCGGATTTGCCTCTCTTCCGGGGGCAGGCAGTCATAACGGTGAACAACAACAGCCCGTTTTTTACTGCTGAGGAAATTGCCCTTGCAAAACAGGGAAGTTTTGAGTATTACGGGGAGATGGATTCCCGTGGTCGTTGCACGGTCGCGTTTGACTGTCTTGGAAAAGAAACAATGCCTGTTAAAGGCCAGAAGCGGGGCAGCATCAGTTCCATTCATCCTACCGGATGGAAGCAGGCGCGATATGATTGTGTTGACTCTGAAACCGTTATGACTCGCGCCCACCTCGCGGGGTATATGCTTTCTGCGGAAAATGCCAACCCCAATAATCTCATTACAGGCACACGCTACATGAACGCAGAGGCAATGCTTCCTTATGAAGAGAGCACTGCGGATTATCTGGACCATCATCCATATAATCATGTGCTCTACCGGGTTACGCCCTGTTTTCGCGGCAGCGACCTGATGGCAGAAGGGATCTTGATGGAAGCCATGTCGGTGGAAGATCTCGGGAGCAGCCATCAGTATTGTGTCTTTGTCTACAACGTTCAGCCGGGGCTGTCTTTCAAATATGCCAGCGGAGCGAGCACATACACCGGCATTTTCTACGATGTCACGTCGGGAACCGTCGTTACGGATGATCTGGACCTGAAAACCTACGGAATGGACTTTTCTTCCAACACCATCCATACAGAAAGCTGTTCAAAGTATACAGCTCTCCCACCGTCAGACAAGGGCTCTTTCTATGGTGATACAGCAATGAAATCACAGTGGCCTTCTCTGGGCTGCCGTCTCTGCTCCTGCATGAAATGATGCAGGAGCAAATAATTAATACGGGAGGATGTTATGAGAGACTTTGAAACAAAACGCCTGAAACGTTCCGGCCTGTCGCCGACGGTTGCACTTAACGCCAAAGGAATTGAAATGAAAGAGAAGGGGATCGATGTCCTTTCCTTTGCGGCAGGAGAACCCGATTTTGATACTCCGGATGCTGTGAAAGAGGCCGCTATTCAGGCCATCCTTGCTAACAAGACGCATTATACCAGTGCCGCCGGCACGGTGGCCCTCCGTCGAGCCATCGCGCAAAAGCTTCGGGAAGAAAACGGCATTGATACGGATGAAAACTGCATCATTGTTACGCCGGGGGCCAAACTGGCTCTGTTCCAGGCTCTGCTTGCCTTCCTGGAAGAAGGCGATGAGTGCCTTGTTCCGACACCGGCTTATCCTTCATACCGTGCCATCATCCAGATGACGGGTGCATCTTATATTCCTGTTCCGCTGAAGATTGAAGAAGGCTTTCATCTCACGCGCGGGATGCTGGAGGAAAAGGTCACCGACCGGACGAAGATGCTCATCGTCTGCAATCCCTGCAATCCGACTGGGCATGTTCTGACGGATGAGGAGATCAAAGACATCGCGGCCTTTGCCGAAGCGCATGAGATTCTTGTCATTTCCGATGAGATTTACGAAAAGCTCATCTATGACGGCAGAGTGCACCGCAGCCTCGGTTCCATCCCGCCTATCAAAGACAGGGTTATCACGCTCAACGGTTTTTCCAAAAGCGCTGCCATGACCGGCTGGCGTATCGGGTATTCCGCGGCAAACCCTGTTCTGACAAAAGCGATGATGAAGCTTCAGACCAACACCGTCAACTGTACGGCATCATTTGTGCAGGAAGCATCCTTGGCGGCGTTCAGCTGCACGGAGGAGACGGAGCTGATGCGCAGGAGTTATCTGCAGCGGAGAGATCTGATCTGTGACGGGCTTAACTCCATCCCGGGCATTTTCTGCCCGCGAGCAGAAGGCGCGTTCTATGCTTTTTTCAAAATTGATTATCAGGGCATGACAGCCGAGCAGCTTGCCGATTATATCCTCGAAAAAGCCGGGGTGCTGGTTGTGCCGGGTACAGCCTTCGGAGAAGGCGGGGAGAAGTGTATCCGCCTCTCGTTTGCAGCAGATGCGGCTTCGCTGGAGATGGCGGTAGAGCGGATGCGAAAGATCTTTTCTTGACAAATAGAGGATATTCCTCTATACTTTAGCAAATTAAAACGTTGAATCATCTCCCTAGAGGAACAGAGCAGCCATGCCGCAGGAAATCGAAGAAAAAGCCCAACAGCTGATGGAGGAAGCCGATTCCGACAGCCGTACGCGTACATACGTCGGTGCAATGGATTGGATTCTTACGGCTGTTCTGATTTGCTTTGCGGCGTTCCAGCTCTGGGCGAATCTGACAGGGACGCTCGGCGCCGTTAAACTCCGGGCTGCTCATGTGATGATCCTGCTTCCGCTTGCTTTTATCCTGTATCCGACTTTCAAAAAAGAATGCAGAAGACGCAGCTGGATGCCTTTCTGGGATGTGCTGCTAAGCATAGCGGCTGTTTTCTGCTTTGCCTATATCCTACGCCGGTACGACGCGCTTGCGCGCACAGGCCGCCTGAACAGCACGGATGTGTGGGTTGGCATCGGCTGCCTTGTGCTGAGCTTTGAAGCGGCCCGCCGCACCAGCGGGAATCTGGCGGTTATTGCGCTTGTTTTCCTATCCTATTTTGCAGTTTGGGGCAGATATATTCCCGGCATGTTCGGCACGGCAGCTTTTCCTCTGAAGCGGGTAATAAAATCCCTTGTGTGGGATACGATAGGGATCCTCGGCACGGGCAGCGGGGTTTCGGCTACCTATATCTTCATATTTGTGCTGTTCGGGGCATTTCTGAAATACAGCGGTTTTTCCCAGTTCATCAACGATATTTCGCTCACGCTTGTCGGCCGCACACCCGGAGGGCCGGCAAAAGTATCGGTGATTGCTTCAGCTATGATGGGCATGATCAACGGTTCCGCGATTGCCAATGTTGCCACCACGGGTACGATTACCATCCCTCTAATGAAGAAAACCGGCTATCGGAAGGAATTTGCCGGAGCGGTGGAAGCGGTTGCTTCGACCGGCGGCCAGTTTACGCCGCCTATTATGGGAGCGGTGGGATTTGTCATGGCGGAGTTTATGGCGGTCAGTTATACCAAAGTGATGCTGGCTGCAGCAATCCCTGCTGTTCTCTATTATGTCAGTCTGCTCTGGTCGGTTCATCTGGAGGCAAAGCGGCTCGGCCTGTCCGGCCTTGCTCCGGAAAACATCCCGAAAGCGGCGGAAGTGCTGAAGGCACGCGGGCATCTGCTGATCCCCCTGGTGGTTCTGCTTGTGCTGATGTTTCGCGGCTATACACCGTTGTTTGCGGCAATCGTCGCCATCTTTGTGACGGTTCCCGTGTCATGGCTTCGCAAAGAAACCCGCATGACGCCCAAAATCATCCTTCAGGCTGTAGTGGAAGGCAGCCGCAGTGCCGTCGGTGTGGGAGTCAGTTGTGTGATTATCGGGGTGATCATCGGCTCCGTGAATATGACGAGCCTCGGTGTAAACTTCGGCAGTCTGATCCTGAAAGTCGTCGGGGAGGGGCAGCTCTTCCTGGGCGGTCTGATGGTGATGGTCATGTCCATCATTCTCGGGATGGGTGTGCCCGGTGTGGCAGCTTATGTGATCGTCTATGCGGTGGCTGTTCCGGTGCTGCGCGGCGTCGGTGCGACGGAAATGGCGGCTAATATGTTCTGCCTGATTTACGCCTGCCTGAGCAACATTACACCCCCCGTGGCGATGAGTTCCTACGTGGCCAGCGGTATTGCCGACAGTGATATGACGAAAACGAGCCTGATTGCCATCAAGCTCGGTATAGCAGGCTTTATTGTGCCGTTTTTCTTTCTGGACAATCCGGTGCTCCTATATGGCAGCACGGAGGGTGTTGCCATTGGCACAACGCTCTACTCTTTTGCAACGGCATGTATGGGTGTGCTGGCGCTTGCTGGCGGCCTTGCCGGGCTGCCCCTGAAGAAGTTCAGCAGCGGTGTTACAACGCTCCGTCTCATTGGCCGTGCGCTGCTTGTGGCGGCGGGGATTCTGTTGATCAGCCCGTCGCTCCTGACTGACGGGATTGCGCTTGCCCTGATTGCACTGCAATTTATCCTGGACAAGGCGGTTCTATCCCGCGCAGAGCCGCTATCTCCTGCATAAAAACGGATGATGCGCCGTTTAGGCGTTGAGTCAATAGATCCAAACTTATCGGAAAGAGAGGAAGAATAGCATGAAAAAAACGATAGCCCTGTTCCTTTGCATGGTAGTGTTGGCTGCAGCCCTTTCTTCGTCTGCAATGGCTGCCGAGATTAACTTTGTCACAGCCGGTACGTCAGGTACCTTCTATGCCATCAGCGTGGAAGTTGCAAAACTCTGGAATGAAAATATTGAAGGTATGCATGCAGTTGCCACACCGTCCGGCGGCGGGGTAGACAATCTGAATCAGGCGAAGGACGGCGAGGCACAGATCGGCATTGCCAACGCGAATCTGGTTTACCAGTCCATGATGGGCACCGACGCTTTTGACGGAGACGCCAACCCAGACATCCGCATTTTCGCGGGGCTTTACTACAATCCCAATCAGGTGGTTGTGACGAATGCCAGCGGCATCGACTCTTTTGCAGACTTTGCCGGGAAGCACTTTTCGGTCGGCGCAGCAGGCTCTACCACAATTGATGAGGCATCTCATCATCTTGCAACAGCGGGCCTCACGCTCGACGATATGAAGACCGAGTATATGGATGTTGCATCCTCTGCCGATGCCATCCAGAACAAGCAGCTTGACGGCGCCTGGATTATGGCCGGTGCTCCCAATGCCGGTGTTACCCAGATTCTCACCAGCAGCGACGCAAAGCTCCTGCCGATTCCCGCAGAGGTGGTCGATGCCCTGAAAGTTGACTACCCGTGGTATGCGTCCTACACCATTCCGGCCGGCACCTATGCCAACCAGGACGAAGATGTTCCCACGTCTGCCGTGAAACTCACCCTCTTCCTGACCCCGGATGTGGATGAAGAGACCGCCTATCAGATGACGAAGGTTTTCTGGGAAAACTGGGACAGCCTGACGGAGAACTTCGCAGCGCTCAGAGCGGCAGATCCTGCCAAAGCCTGTGAGGACCTTGCCGGTGTTCCTCTGCATGACGGCGCTGCCCGTTACTATCGTGAAATCGGCCTGATCGATTAAATTGGCTCTTAAAATGGCAAAGGGGCTGTCTCAAAACATAAGATGCCCCCAATCTAAAAAGGCGAAAATAACGGCAGCCGGCTCTGTACAAGAGTCGGCTGCCGGCATATAATTTGGTTGTGAAGACAAACCATATACAGGTAGATTATATGCTCTATG
>JAFQZI010000023.1 GCA_017406005.1 Oscillospiraceae bacterium
GGCAAGCCGGTCACGCGCCGAGCAAACTGGTGCCGCTTCATCGAGGAGGGGCACTGTTTCATCCGCTGGGACGGAGATGTCTCCCCCTGCATGGGACTGCTCCACACGGCAGATACATTTCTTGGCGAGCACAAGCGTCGCATCCATCATCATTCTTTTGGAAATGTCTATGAGCAGAGCCTCGGAGAAATATGGAACAGTAAGGCATATCAGGACTTTCGCCGGCGGGTTCACGAGTTCCGTTACGCACCTTGTTTGTTCTGCGGCGGCTGTCTCTGGGGGCAGGGCTTTGCGGTATGCCCCTAAGTACCGACCGAAAAAACGGTTTCATTTTATTTCACGCTTACTCAAAAGCCGAGAGCTGTCTTTTGCTGTTTCGGTATTGTTGTGGGGTCATGCCATAATATTTTTTAAACTCTCTGCAAAAGTAGGTAGCGCTCTCAAAACCCGTTTCTTCGGCAATCACAACACCCGTTTTTTCTGTTGAGAGCAACATCCATGCCGCTCGCTTCAGCCGATAACGGATAAGATAGGCTATCGGAGTTTGGCGTATGCCCTGTTGAAAAACCTGCATGGCAGTCGTTTTGCTGATGTGAACACAGAATGCGATGTCTTCCAGGCTGATCTTTTCACGATAATGCTCCTGTATATACTGCATCATGATTTGAATCCGCATCTGATTGGTATGCGCAGGCGAGTTGTTTTGCGTACGGTTCGAAGTCGGATGCTGACATAACTTGCTCCAGAAATCGAGCAGCAGGGCCACTGTTTTCATTTCGTCTGCATCCTGTTTTTGCTGCATGTCAAAAATCTCCTGCATGCGTTGGATGCAGGATGCATGCCATGAGACGGCGGGATCAAAGACAATGCAGCCGGGGCCACCGACCATAAAAGGGTGAACGTACTTCTGATAGATCAGACTGTCCTCCGCACCGAGCAGGAAAGGAGAATACACCACATTGGGTATCACTGTGCTGCAGTCCGTTTCAAAACGGTGGAGCACCCGACTGTTGATGAGCAGCCCTTGTCCCGCAGACAAGAGCTTTTTTTCTTCACCTGCAAAACAAGCGGCATGACCGGACTGAATGTAGACGTATTCCAACTCCGGATGCCAGTGCCAATCGATGCAGTGAAAATCAAAGTCCCAAATGTCCTCGTAGTAGAACTGCAGCGGAAAAGCCGGACTTCCGTGCCTGGCATTCTCCAGCAGCGTTTCATCCGTGATAATCTGGGAAAAAGCCATTACACCGGACATCTGCTCACCTCTCCTTATGAATTCCGTTATATTCTACTATAATTTGATCGGTTTGTCTAATGATTCTCAGAGAAAAACGGGATATAATTTGATCCATAAAGATCAACATCGGAATGGGGAAAAAGGATGCGCAAGAATTATCATAAGACGCTGTTTGCCTGCTATCTGGGCTTTATCACACAGGCGATCACCGCCAATTTTGTACCGCTGCTGTTCCTGAAATTTCATACGGATTATCATATCCCTTTAGGCAGAATTGCCCTGATCCCTACGGCGTTCTTCCTGACGCAGCTGCTGATAGATGTATTCTGTGCCCGATTTGTGGACGCGATTGGATACCGCCGCAGCGTTGTGGTCTCTGAGATCGCAAGTGGCCTGGGGCTGGCTGGATTGGCGGTTGTACCCGACCTGTTTGCCGATCCCTTTGTCGGGATCCTGCTCTGTGTGGTGGTGTATGCCATCGGCAGCGGGCTGATCGAAGTGCTGGTCAGCCCGATTGTGGAGGCATGCCCCTTTGAGCACAAGGACACGGTGATGAGTCTGCTGCATTCCTTCTACTGTTGGGGATCGGTCGGCGTCATCCTGCTGTCCACGCTGTTCTTCGCTCTGTTCGGGATTGAACGCTGGAAAATCCTTGCCTGTATCTGGGCGCTGCTTCCGTTGTACAACATCTCCAACTTTGCTTCTTGTCCGATTGAGCATCTTACGGAGAAGGGCGAGGGTATGTCCATCCGCGCCCTGTTCCGGACCCCGCTGTTCTGGCTGGCCATTGTGCTGATGGTCTGTGCAGGCGCGTCGGAGCTGTCCATGGCGCAGTGGGCCTCTGCTTATACCGAAGCGGCGCTCGGCTTATCCAAAACGATGGGTGACCTGGTCGGCCCCTGCCTGTTTGCCGTGGCGATGGGCGTAAGCAGGGTAATCTATGCTAAGACCGGTACAAAAATGGATTTGACCCGATTTATGATCGGGTCCGGCGTTCTGTGCCTGTGCTGCTATCTGATGGCATCTCTGTCTTCGAATCCTGTGTTTGGTCTGCTGGGCTGCGTTGTCTGCGGTTTTTCCGTCGGCATCATGTGGCCAGGTACAATCAGTATCATCTCCCCCCGTTTGCCGCAGGGAGGAACGGCGCTCTTCGCGCTGCTTGCCATGGCAGGCGATCTGGGCGGCGCATTCGGACCGAGTCTGGTCGGAACAGTTACACAGCGGACGGGGGATAATTTGCGGTCGGGAATGCTGGTAGGCAGCATCTTTCCGCTGGTTCTGATCGTTTCCCTGCTGTTGTTCATCAGAACAACGCACAAAGCCGGATAGATCGGGAAAGAGTACATTAACGCGGCATCTTTTTCGCAGGCAGGCGACTGCATCATGCCGCGTGAAAGGATTTTCGGCACTGTCCTCGAAGAGGGCGATAACAGGTCAGGTGACGGGGTCTGCTCAAGAAGCCGAGAGAAAGCATCATCGCTCCCGCCGTTTTGCAGCTGTCGTCAGAAAAACTTGAATGCAGGGAAAAGCCATCGTTTTGGGCAGCTTGCTGCTTTGACGATGGCTTTTCTTGTCATATAAAAATTAGGCTGTTGTGCCGCGGTGAGACCTCTCCGGAATGGCTGAAGCTTCCTGATGTGTTCATCCGTAGGTGTGCATACCCTGCATCAGGGTGTTGACTCCGGCAAAGGTGAAGAACACGATCGGCACCGCGATGACCAGGAACCATGCCATAAACACCCCTTTACGCTTCA
>JAFQZI010000005.1 GCA_017406005.1 Oscillospiraceae bacterium
AGCTCTGCGGCGGAATTCAACCTTGGATTCCTGTCCGTACACTGCCTGATCAATGGGAAGGTTCTCAACGGGCGGATAAAGCCGGTCCGCATCTTCGCGGGAGAGACCAGCCAACAGCCCATTGTTGAACTCCATCAGATCTGGATCAAACTCAATCGCAATTCCGGTCTCATCGGACAAGCGCTTCGCAGTTTGAGCCGCCCTCTTGAGCGTGCTTGCGTAAATGCGTGAAAGCCGATAATTCCCGGCTACATATTTTGCCATAGCAGCAGCCTGTCTATGTCCCTTTTGAGTCAATTCAAAATCAGCCCTGCCTTCGTGGACATCCAGAGTATCTGCCTCGGATTCGCCATGCCTGATCACTAAAAGAATCATTTTGATTTCCCTCGCAAAACCTGAATTCGTTAATCAGAATCAATCTCAAATGAACTGATGAACCGTTCTCTGTCAACGCTTGTTTCATTTGTCACGTAATCTATGAACTTTTGATAGTTGTCCTCGTTATACTCGGTTTTCGCGTATAAGCTCTCCAATAGGATACTGCTGTCCGGCTGCGCCGACCCGACAAAAATATAATTCTTTCCTTTTTCCGGAAGACCGTCGTCTTTCAAAACGTCTCCTTCCATCAGAACAAGCGCGCCATCCTTCTCGTAGTATGCCGGATATACTGCTTTTATTTCTTTTGCTAAGTTTCCTTTCAGGCATTCATTGACGGAAATAATATACTCCAGCCGGTTGTTCCCGCTTGGAAGCGTAACAGAGCTCCCGTCTGACTGGGTGCTGCCGATAAATACATAATCAGCAAATCCGATGATGTAATACGGATCAGTCTCTTCGGGCATAGCGACGTGATCATATTTAATATGCCGTTCGGCGTGGCGGTTGAACAGCCAAAAAGCAAAAGGCCAAGTAAGGCCACGGCTGAGATGATAAGCAAGGACTTCTTTTTTAACATATCTTATTCTTCCATTTTCTTTTCGTTTCATTTCCTCTTTGAATAATATACGAAACCGCTGTCCCGGTTTATTTCCGTATATCCCAGTTTTGTATAAAAAGAATTGGTTCTGATATTCCAGTCGGGTGTGTCCAGGGTAAACTCTTTCACGCCGGGAAACATGGATTCTATTTCCCGCATCATAAAAGCTCCGTAACCTTTCCGGAAATGCTCCGGTGCAACAAAGATCCGGCCGACGTTCAGTGCGTCTGCCTGCAAAAACAGGATCGCTCCGCCGACGATCCGACCTTCTTCCGTCAATTTATACAGATGCCCCTGTCTTGCCATCTCCGTATGAAAGGAAACCGACCTATACCCGGGAGGACCTCCTGCCGATGGTCCGCCCAGGAAACCATCACTGTCAAACGCACGCTTTGAAATATCGTTCAGGGTCAACGCATCTGATGCACCCGCTTTTAATAACTGTAAACTCATAATCTCATCCTATTTTTTCGCAATTCTGAAGCGGCAATGCTCCGCTCCGTTCAAGATGGTTTCCAGGATGTCCACTTCAAATTCACTGTCCGGCTCCTGCTGGCTGAGGATATACAGAATGCTCTGCCTGCTGCAATTACAGTGCTCCGGATCCGTGATCTGTCCGGACAGGACTTTCGGACAGGTGCATTTTTCATAGCCAAGCTCGTATATATGGCCGGGCACGATCACTTTCCCAAAGTAGCCGTTTCCATTCATAGCCTCGCCGTATATTCTGTCCAGATCTCCGCCGCAGGACCGATAGAGTTCCATTTGTGCAGGGAGAACACGGTCTTTCACACAGGCCGCTGCCTGTTCATAGTATTTATCGTTCATTTATAATCCACGCTCCATTTGAAGATCAGAAGGTTCCTCTTCCACACAGGAAGGGATCGGATGTTCGCTCAGCCGAAAGCCCATTGCCCTGTAAAAAGCAACGGTTTCCTCGGCGAAACAGCAGGATGCGTACAGGGCGGAAGCCCCGCGGCCTCTTGCATACTCGGCGGCAGCTTCCACCAGCCGCCGCCCGATCCCGCGCCGTCTGTAAGCGCGGGACACGTGAAAGCTGTCGATAATCAGGCGGTTTTCGTTCAGCTCCGGCAGCAGCATGATCTCTCCGACGACCGCATCGGCCTCAAACGCGCAGAAGGTGATATATCTGCCTGACAGGATCTCTCCCGCCTTTTCGCGCCTCCGTTCGGGCGACCAGGTTTCGGTAAAGGGTTGGAGCTTCAAAACGAGTCTGCCGTTTTCCATGCGCCAGACATTCTGAACCTCTTGAAATCTGTCAAAGGAATCCATGGACGTTTCGCGGAAATTGCTTCTGTCCGCCCGTTTGATTTCGATCCTGTTTTCCCTCATGATGATCGGAAGCCTCACTTGTATTCCATCAGGGGAAAGCGGATGCTTTTTTCCCCGAGTTGTTCCACGCGCAGAAAAGCAGATTGGCACCAGGCAAACAGGACGGAAAACACCTGATCGAAATCGAATCCGTCCGGCAGCCCGGCCAGCTCCAGCACCCGCCGGTCCTCCGCCGAGACCGCTTCCTTCAGCTCTTTTTTCGTGAGGAGAAAGCGGCCGCTCTCCAGATAGTGCAGGTTCTGGATCAGAAAGAGCAGATATTTGCTCGTACCGCGGAACTTCGCGGCGTTCTTTTCCCGGTCCGCGTGGACGTAGCGGTGGCAGAGCTCGTGATACAGATTGCCCAGGCTCAGCTTGACATAGTTGACTTCGTCCTCCCATGTCGCAGACGGAAGATAATCCGTCAATACGCCGAGCAGGTCTTTCGTCGTGTGGCGCAGCTGGCAGACCTCCAGGGGAGTCCAGCGAAGCAGCTCGTCTCTGCCGCAGATAAACCCGCAGGATCTCTCATAGAAACCGATCCGTTTCAAGATCTCCCGATACCGGTCCATGTCGGGAACAGAAAACCGATCCAGGATCAACATGACGTCAATATCGCTGTTTTCGTGAGCTTCTCCACGCAGATAACTGCCCTGCAGGCCCACATACAGCAGCCGATCACGGAAGGCCGTCCGGCAGTTCGAAATCAGGTCATCCAAATAACGGTCCAAATCAAACATCATGCTTTCACTCCATGAACTTTCACAAAATGCCTGCTGAACGCCTCGATCTGCGCTACGGCCCCCTCTGCCTTCGCCGGTTCCCGGTCACACAGGTGGATCAGGGCTGAGATCGGCGCGGTATAGGCAAAGGCGAGCATGGCGGGATCGTCCCGGCGCAAAAGCCCCCTGTCCATCATGCACGCAAAAAGCTGTGTGAACATCTCTGTGAGCCCCGTGAGAAAATACTTTGTCGCCAACTCCCGGGCACGGTCATCCCGGAACTGCTCAATGGTCAGCATCTTTCTCGTTTTAATGATCGTCTCGTCATGCACCGTGAAATCCACCATGTGCATGGTCATTGCCGTAAGCCCTTCCGGAGAATCCGGTACAGGCGGCAGATGCTCCGACGAGCCGAACCGCGCCTCATAATAGGCGATCAGCTCGTCCAGCAGGGTGTTCCAGATTTCCTCTTTGCTCTCAAAATGCCGGTACATCGACGACTTGCCCATTCCGAGGGCCCCGGCCAATTCCCGGAGATTGGTTCCCGCGTATCCGTTTTGCGAAAACAGATCCAACGCCGCTGCCAGGATCCGTTCTTTCGTGTCCTTCGCCATACTGCACCTCCACTAAATATGCGAACGATATATGCGAACGATCGGTCTCTAATATTATAGCGACCGATCGTTCGCGTGTCAATACTTGATTATGCTGATTTTATAGTATTTGAGAAAGAATTTCGAGATAAATGCATAAATTTAACTGTTGTATTCTACCTATAATTGTGGTATAATCCTAACTGGAGGTGTTACTATGACCATAGATACGAACGCCATCGTCTCGGTGAGCGAGGCGAATCAGAATTTCTCCCGCGTGACTCGCATTGCCGACCGCAACGGACAGGTTGTGATTTTCAAGAACAACCGACCGAAATACATTCTGCTGGACGTGGATCAGTCCCCGCTGCTGGACATGACGGACGATGAAAAGATCGACGTGGCAGCGGCGCGGATCCTGAAAAGGTTCAGGCCGGCATTTGAGGAGCTTGCAAAATGATACAGTTTTCGGCGGAAAAGGTAAAACTGCTGCATCAGCTGATTGCCCTGGAAACCGGCGGCAGCATCGGCCTGCGGGACGAGGGACTGTTGGAGTCTGCCTTGGCGGGAGCCTTTGCCAGCTTCGGCGGGAAAGAGCTCTATCCAACGAAGGAAGAAAAGGCTGCGCGGCTCGGATATTCCCTGATTGCCAATCACGCCTTTGTGGACGGAAACAAACGAATCGGAATGTACGTCATGCTGACCTTCCTGGAGGTTAACGGCATCCGTATGGACTGTACAAACAGAGAGGTCGCCGATACCGGTCTCTCGGTCGCCGCTGGGAAGATGGACTATGAGGCTCTGCTCGAGTGGGTGCGAGCGCATCGTACTTGAAGGAAGAAGCAACGAACATGCCTGCATCGCACAACCGAATCGTTTCAGGAATCGGAAGCAGGAGCCATCCTTCATGCGCGGAAAGAAACGTTCGGAAATTGTGTAATGGATTGTTTTCTGAAATCCTGCCCGGCATCTTTTTTTGCTCAGCCCTTCCATCCATGAGGCACTGCGTAAGCGGTGCCTTTTGCTATATCATGAATTCTTTTTGCGCTTTCTTTTTTCAGATTTACTGTAATCCTTTTCATTCTTTTACGGGTATGTGGGTGAAAGGCCTTTCTGCAAAACGAGGTGACAAGATGAACGACAAAGTACTGGTCCAGGAGATCTGGGAGCGGAAGGAGACGGGGCTTTCCGGAGCAAAAGCGCAATATGGGGCTTACTGCCTGTATATTGCCCGCAACATTCTCCACAGCGATGAGGACGCGGAGGAGTGTCTGAACGACGCCCTGCTGGCCGCCTGGAACAGCATCCCGCCCCAAAAGCCCGAGAACCTGAAAACCTATCTGGGAAAGCTGATCCGGGA
This sequence comes from Oscillospiraceae bacterium, assembly GCA_017406005.1. GTDB lineage: Bacteria > Bacillota > Clostridia > Oscillospirales > Oscillospiraceae > Limivicinus. Next base: position 4,984 of record JAFQZI010000005.1, read on the forward strand.
GATCGCGGTGGACCGCTGGCGCAGGAACACGGCGCAAAAACGGGTCTCTCCTGCCTCCATTGTCTCTCTGGATGAGCTGGAAGAGATGATTGGAGCAGGCTCAGTGGAGGAGGCCGCAGAGGAAGCGGAGCTCTCTCGTCTGATCTCCGATTTCCTTCGCACACTCCGGGAGACCGAACGCACGCTCTTTGTTCGCAGATACTGGTATTATGACTCCATCCAGCAGATCTGCGAGCGCAGCGGCTTCAGCAAGAGCAGGGTGTCAGTCACCTTGCTGCGCACCCGGAAAAAGCTTGCCGCATACTTAAAGAAGGAAGGTTATATGACATGAAATGTGATAAAATTCGCCGCGCCATCGGTGGCATCGACGCCGACTTGATCGAAGCAGCCGACCGGACGATGCCCGCCAAGCAAAGAGCCCACACCGCTTCGCGCTGCCGCATCCCCAGAGCCGCGCTGATCGCCGCCGTTCTGGTCGTGCTGCTGAGCGTCAGCGCCATCGCCTACTATGTGGTCTCCCACGCAAACACCGCCGCTCTCATGGAGGCTGGGCCCTTCTCAAACGGAAATGTCCGGCCTGAGATAGACGAGACCGGTCAGCAGCTCATTGAAAATGCCGCCATCGACCTGGGCTTTTCCCAGACGAGCAACGGCACGACCATCACGCTGGATTCCATGCTGGGCTTCAAGGACACAAAGGAATCTCTGATGTATCTGACGTTTACTATCACCCCGCCGGAGGGCTATGAATTCCCGGAGGACATGCAATACTGGTGCTTCTGGAACGACCGCCGTAAGCTGGTCCCCGAGGATTATGAAATTCCCTATACCGCATCGACCGTCAAAAACCCCGACGGGAGCGCCAGCGTGCTTTGGGCAATGATGCCGCAGTGCGACCTCTCGGGCTACCGCCTGCATATTGAGATCGGCGGCTTCGGCACGGCGGACAAGGAGCTCGTTGCGTCCCTGTACGACGGCAGCCGGGTGATCGAGCTGCCGGGAAGCTGGACCTTTGACTTCACGCTGCCCGACCTGCCGGACACGCAGGAGATCACTCTCGACGCCGCCGCGCTCCGGGAAGCCGGTCTGCCTGTTACCGCCCTGCGTCTTTCCGACTTTGGCGGGATCGCGGAACTGGAGCATGTGCAGCAGCTGGAAAACTTCACGCTGGAATACCCCGACGGGACGGAATACACGGTCTCCTTCGGAGAAAACGGCGATAACCTTTGGCTCAACATGGACGAGCAGAGCAGGCCCTTCTGCCAGGTTCTGTTCCTGAATCCCCAACCGGTCCGGAAGGCCAGCGCCATCGTGATAGACGGGGTGCGGATCCCCCTGAAATAGCTCAAACCGCTCGAATCGACAGACCCCTCCGGGCCCAGCCCGGAGGGGTTCTCACGTTTTGATTCGCGTTTTTCCTGGGAGATGACAGAAGCGCTTGCAATCCGACGGTGTTCCGTATATAGGGCTTACTGAAAAAGTCCCAAATCATCCCAACACACCTGAGATGTGAGAAAAACAGCTAAAAACATTCAAAATTCTGCTTTTTGGGTTAATTTTAGTAAGCCTTGGCGGTATAGTATAACTGTGTAAAAGCCTCGTG
>JAFQZI010000024.1 GCA_017406005.1 Oscillospiraceae bacterium
GATGATGCGGCGGATGACGGATTCGCAGCGTCGGCGGTCATAGATGACCGGGACGGGGTAGAAGGGGTTGGTTTCCGCAAGGGCCCAGGTAATCATCTGGGGGATATCTTCCTCTTTGATGAAGTCGAATCCCGTCGGGATTTCCATGCGCTTGTTCATGGCGCGGATCTCGGCGATAAAGGCCTTGGCTTTTTCTTCGGCGGTGCCGTTATCCTTCACACCGGTCAGCTCCGCCAGGTGCGCCAGCTTTTCCCAGACGGCTTCGCCGTAGTCCTCCAGCACGATCGGGAGGATGACTGCGTTTGCCAGTCCGTGCGGGGTGTTATAGAGGCCGCCCAGGGTATGGGCGATGGCGTGGACGTTTCCGACGCAGGCACGGGTGAAGGCATAGCCGCCTTTATAGGAGGCGATCAGCATCTGGGTCCTGGCCTCCATGTCATTGCCGTCGCGGTAGGCCCGCTCCAGGTAGCGGAAGATCTCGCAGACCGCCTCTTCCGCCATGCGGATGGTTTCGTCCGTGTTGTACTTCAGGTTGGTATAGGCTTCGACCGCATGCGTCAGGGCATCCATCCCCGTGGTGGCGGTGATCTTCGGCGGCAGCTCCCGCGTCAGTTCCGGGTCCAGCACGGCGTATTTCGGGACAAGGCGAAGGTCCATAATGGCATACTTGTGGTGCGTGTCGCTGTCGGTAATGACTGCGGCGATGGTCGTCTCCGATCCGGTGCCTGCCGTTGTGGGCACTGCGATAAAGGGCGGGATCTTTTTCATCACCTTCAGGAGCCCGGCCAGCTGGCCGACTTCCGCCTTCGGGCGGACGACGCGTGCGGCAGCACCTTTTGCCGCATCCATTGGGGATCCGCCGCCGATGGCGATGAAGCCGTCGCAGGCGCTGTCCAGATAGAGCTTCTGGATTTTGTTTACTGTTTTGACGGTGGGGTTTGACTCCACTTCCGCAAACAGGACGTAGCGGATGCTGGCGCGATCGAGCTCATCGAGGATCTTCGGGGCAAGCTTTTTCCCGATCGACGGGCCGGTCACAACCATGGCGTTCCGGACGTTTTCCCTCTTCAGAAGCTCCGGGATTTTTGCAATGCTGCCGGGGCCGGAGACCACTTCGGGTGTGGGCCAGTTCATGAGGCGGGAGCCGGCATTGAAGACGGTCTGGAAAGAACGGTAATAGGCATTTGCGAGCATAACTTGGTACCTCCATTATCTTCTTTATGAGTATGGGAGTGGGGGCATGGGAGAGAGGGGGTGTGGTGCCGGATGAAGTGCTCTCCACTGTGTTTTTCCGAGGGCGAGAGGGCGAGAGGGTGAGAAGGCGTGTTAAATCGCTGAAGTGCAGAGGTTGAGTCTGCGTTTCCGTCTCGCCCTATAAAGTCATGCGCATTCTGAGGGCGAGACGGGCGAAAGGGGCGAGACAGGCGAGAGGAGGGTATACGGTATCCTCCCGCTCTGCCTGCTTATCCGCAGTCTTCAGGGTCTTATTAACAAGCAGAGCCCACTAAATATCATACATATTTATGAAAACACACGTTTTAATAGGTTTCAATGCTATCGGAGTAGCAAATAAAGTAGCAAATAAAGTAGCAAATAAAGTAGCAAATAAAGTAGCAAATAAAATGCCCTTGTGCTATAATACGATTATCAGAGACTGGAGGTGTAGTCAAATGGATTTAGGCCCTGAAACTGAAGTCCTTGAATTCAAAAAGACCACAGGAGAATTAAAAGAAGGTATTGTTTCCCTTTCTTCCATGTTAAATAAAAATGGATACTGTACCTTATTTTTTGGAGTGAAAGATAATGGAAATGTAGTCGGTCAGCAGATAGGAGACCGGACTTTGCGGGATATATCCCAGGCAATTGCTGCCCACCTGAAACCTCAGGTGATTCCGACAATTACACTGGAATTGCTGGATGGCTGTAATGTCATAAAAGTCTTTGCGCAAGGAACAGATATTCCCTATTCAGCATATGGTAAGTACTATATGCGTTCTGCTGATGAAGATCGCGAACTGTCACCCGATCAGCTGAGGTCCTTGTTGTTAAGGCAAAAAACAATTGATGTCATTTCAAATTACAGAAATCCGGATCAAAACCTGACGTTCAGAATGCTTAAGACTCTGTATGCAGCCAAAAACCTTACCGTTATAGACCAATCTTTCGAGCAGAATACGGGGTTGCTTAATGATGCCGGTCAATATAATCTTGTGGGAGGTCTTCTGGCAGACAAAAATGACATCTCCATCAAGGTTGCTACATTCAGAGGCAGGGATAAACAGAATATGGTTCGCAGAAATGAATATGGCTATAAGTGCCTGCTGATAGCCATGGATCAGGTGCTGAATTATGTGGAGTCCATTAATGTTACTGCTGTTGAAATCAATTCTCACGACCGCACAGAAGAAAAGGTTTTCAATATGGCCTGTTTCAGAGAGGCATGGATAAACGCGTGTCTGCATACCAGATGGGAACGTATGAATCCTCCTGCCGTTTATATCTATCAGGATCGTATAGAAATTATCTCAACCGGTGGGCTACCGGAAGACCTTACAAAGGAAGAATTTTTTCTCGGGATCAGCCGTCCTGTCAATCATAAGCTGCAGAAAATTTTCGGGCAGTTAGGTTATGTTGAGCAAACCGGTCACGGAATTCCGCTTATTGTAAGCCATTACGGCAGGCAGGCTTTTGATATCATGAATAATTATATTAATGTAACGATCCCATTTAATCGTGCTCTTATTCAGGAGACCCGGGAAGTTCCCGGCATATTAACCAATGATGCTCAGCGCAAAGTATATCTGGCATTAAAACTGCATCCCGAATACACCATCAGAAATCTCACAGAAGAAACAGGGCTCAGTGACGGATATGTCCGAAAAATCATAAATGCTCTGAAAGAACAGAATATCATAGAACGGATAGGTTCAAACAAGACAGGCTACTGGAAAGTCAATGAAGCATAGTCTTAGAATAGCTGTTTCAAGCAGGTTAAGGGTTTTCCGCAGCCTGCTCTTTTTGTAGAAATATTATGTTCTACACCAGTAGTCTGGGGGTGAGAGGGTGAGAAGGCGTGTTAAATCGCTGAAGTGCAGAGGTTGATGTCTGCGTTTCCGTCTCGCCCTATAAAGTCATGCGCATTCTGAGGGCGAGACGGGCGAAAGGGGCGAGACAGGCGAGAGGGCGAGAGCCGAGCACGCGGCGCCTCTCTGGTTTTGTGGCCGTGCGAGCGGGGGTAAAATTTTGCAGCAGCAAATGCCTGTGAGCCGGGGCAAGGCAGGATTAGTCATCATCTTTTTTTCTGTTCATAGATTTTCTCCCCGTATTTTAAGATTTCGTTGAGCAGGTCCGCATTCCCGGGAAGCTGCCTGACTTCCAGAACATCAACGTTTTTTTTCATTGCCTCTCTGAGCCGTTCAACAAGTCCGTAGAATCTTAAGCCGTTCACTTCCGTTGACAGAAGCAGGTCAACGTCGCTTTCCTCTCCCGCATTGCCTTTTGCATAAGACCCGAACAGATAGCAGTATTCTATAGGATACTCTTCAAAAACTTTTTCGCACGCACTGATAATGGCCGTTCTGGTCAGTATCCCGTGTTTCTCATCCACAAAACTATATTGCTCCAATTTCTGTTTCAGGAACTGATATTTCAGATTGTTTTCTGCATCGTTCCGTTGTTCGTATCTTACATACGTCCTGAGCGGAATCCCGCAGATCTCCGCTGCAGCTTTTTGCGTGAGTGAATTGGAGACACGTAGTTCTCTCAGCGTCATATGGCATCACCTCAATGCTAATATACGCCAAATTGGCGTATATTGTCAACTGAAAATGCCATTTTGGCGTATTTCTTTGTGGGTGGAGCGCCATTCTCCCGGGTCACGGCAGGCGGGGCCCCCTTATTGAAAAATCCTTCGGTTTTTCCAACACGGCATCCTCCCGCTCTGCCTGTTTATCTGTAAATTTCAGGCTTTTTAATTGCCGGGCTTGCGCCCGGAACTATTTATAATAATATTATTTTATTTGAAAGATAACGATAGCAACAGAAAAGGGAATCCACATTCCATCTTTTTTATTGACAATCGACATATAAACACATATAATACAACATATAAATGATGAAAGGAGAGATCTCATGGCAGCAACTATTGTCCAGATTAGAATGGATACCGAATTGAGAGACTCCGCAACAAAAACGTTTGATGCGCTGGGGCTCGATTTGCCGACTGCAATCCGTGTATTTCTGAAAAAGGCAGTTGCGGTTCAGGGTATTCCATTTGATGTGAGAACCGAAGTCCCCAATGAAGAAACCAGAAAAGCAATTGAAAATGTCCGGAATGGAGTTGGGCTCAGCAGAGCGTTTTCTTCTGTCGCTGAACTGATGGAGGACTTGAATGCTGACGATTAGGTATGAATCAACATTCAAAAAAGATTACAAGCGTATTGTAAAACGTGGTTATGATGTACGCCTGCTTGAAACCGTAATCGGTTTGTTGGCAGAAGAACAGCCTTTACCGGAAAAATACAGAGATCACAGTCTTTTGGGAGAATACAGTGGCTGCAGAGAATGCCATATTACTCCGGACTGGCTGCTTATTTATCAGATCAGCCGTTCAGAACTCATTCTTTATCTGACAAGAACAGGAACACATAGCGACTTGTTTTAAAGCATTTTCTGTTCTTCTACAGGCGTTGATTGTCTCATCCGAATAACTGTCCCCGCTTTTCTGCCGCTCATTATGAGCGGCATTTTTATAAGCAATCTGAGGGCGAGACGGGCGAAAGGAACGAGACTGGCGAGAGGAGCCCGTATAATATCATTATCATTTATGTAATAAGAGTTTGATGTGTTGCTTGAGCGACGCCCTTTCTATGACTGCTCTACCCTGTCCCGTCGGACAGGGTTGTTTTTATGCCTTGGGTTTATAGGTCGGAACCATAGAGGCAGCGGTCATAGATGACGGGGACGGGGTAGAGGGTGTTGGCTTCCGCAAGGGCCCAGGTGATCAGCATCCGGGTGCGGGCTTCCATGTCATTGCTGTCGCGGTAGGCCCGCCAACGGGAGCGGGTAGATGGGGAATGGTAGTGTGGTGATGGAAATCGGAGCAAAGTGCTCCCCGGTGGATTTTTTCCTCCTGCCGGATTTGTTCTCGACCGGCACAATACCATCGACGTCGTCATAGATCAGGTCAATTTTGGCTTTGACTGTGACCTTCCCGCTGCCGAGTGGTTTCGGGACTTTCACCCTTTAGAACGTGCGCTCGCCAGGCGCACTAGCAGCAATTCACAAAAATTCAAGGGAGATTTTGTGATTTGCAGCATTTTTACAAATGACTTTTTGTAAAAATTATAGTGGTCTCAAGGCTGATAACACAGCATGGCATAATTCTGCCCGAAAAGATTTAAATGGTTTTATCAGTGATCAGTATTAGTTTGCAAGTTCGGAAATAAGTCATACAAACTGCTCTCTTTTCTTTTTACCTGTGTTATGGTATATTGTAGTATCTGGCTACATTATTATCCTTGCTATGAAAGGAGCTTTATTATGAGATATCCGGCAAAAGTTCTCTCCTTTCTTCTGGCAGCAGCGCTGCTTCTCGGGCACGGCTGCTCTGCCTCTGCCGAATCCGTCACTTCCGCCAAGGCATCCGCCATGCGTCTGGCGAAGACAGAGGGCTCCGTTTCTCTTACAGATCTCTCTGAAGATTCTCTTCCCGTGAAAGAAGGCATGCGCCTTTACAGCGGCAACACGCTTTCCACGGCAGAAAAAAGCCGCGCCGGTATTCTGCTGGATGATTTCAAAGCCGTCACGCTGAACGAGCAAAGCCGCGCTTCCCTTCAGGCGGAAGGAAAAAAGCTTGCGCTGAATCTTGAACAGGGCGCCATGTTCTTCAGTGTTTCAAAGCCGCTGGAAGCTGATGAAAGCTTCAGCATTCAAACCTCCACCATGATGCTCGGGATTCGCGGCACCTCCGGTTATGTCGAAACCATCAGTGACATCGAAAGCGCCGTTACCCTGACAAGCGGCAAAGTGGTGCTCTCCTATCCCGGAGGCGGAGAGTTGCCGGTTTCCCCCGGTATGCGTGTTGTGGTTCATGCCGATGCCTCCGGTATACAGGTTTCTTTTCTTCCGGTTTCCCGGGAGGATTTTGCCGGGCTGGCCTCCGACACGGAAAAGCTTCTTGAAAATGTTTATCCCGGACCTGCTGCCGAAAGCTCCTCTGCTGAACTCTCTCTGGCTCAGTTGAGGGAAGCTGCCCAGGAAGAATTATTTATTAACAGAAATGTCAGAATAACCAATGATTACTACAATCTTGCTGCAGGAGCAAGTGTTCCGAACACAAGTGCCTCCTGGGCGGATTTTGCCGCAGGCATGTACTCGCAAAGCGGGAGTTCTGCAGCGGCATACTCGGAAGTATCAAGTGAACACGTCTCGCTGGACCAGTATGATATCACCTATTATGATGAGGCCGGGAATGAGATAACCGGAGACCTGAGCAATTATGAAATCAGTTATACTGCCATTCAGGAACTGATGCCCCCGGACAGCGCGCCTGACTCGACCGGATATACGACTGTAGGGAATACCCAATACTACACGGAAACCTATACAACCTATGATGATGCAGGCAACAAGATTGTTTCCACTTATACTTATACGGACGAAACGAAAAGAGAAATGACGAGTATCGAAAGAGATACCTATGAACTGATCAGATCTCCGGGTTCAAAAACGTATTCCAATCCCTATGAAGCGATGCAATATGCAGTGGCCAGTGCAAATGCGGCTGCAGGTGCGAGTGCGGATGCGGCGATGGGTGCATATTCTGCTGCTATAGGGAGCGCATATTCTGCTGCGGTTTCCTCTGCAATCGCTTCCCTGTTCGGATAATGACGGTCCGGTCAAGACAGAAAAGTTTGAGGTGATATTTCCATGAAGAGAATTATTATGACACTGCTTGTTATCCTGCTCCTGTTGGGCGGGATAAGGGGGCAGGCTTTTGCCGAGGATCCCTTTGATGTTTCCGCTTTGCAGAGCAGTTCCTATTTCGATAAAAGGGGAGATTACTGGAGCATTGCCGGCGAATTCTCCGGGATGGCAGACGGATACGGTGAAGCCATTACAGTAGGCGCATATCTGAGCAGCACCTATGTCTCAGAAGGCTGGGGTCCGGAACTGAGAATCACACTGAAGAAGAATGTCGGCAACGAGTTCTGTGAAGTCACCGCTTTCCGTGCAAC
>JAFQZI010000025.1 GCA_017406005.1 Oscillospiraceae bacterium
CTGTGCGCCATCGGCGACGTGTACCAGGAGGCCATCACGATCTCCTACGGTGTCGGCAGCAACGGTAAATCCACCTTCTGGAATTCTATCGCCGGTGCGATGGGTAGCTATTCCGGCATGATCTCCGCCGATGCCCTGACGGTGGGATGCCGCAGGAACGTAAAGCCGGAGCTCGCCGAGGTGAAGGGCAAGCGCGTCCTCATTGCCGCCGAGCTTGAAGAGGGTATGCGCCTGTCCACTTCCATCGTGAAGCAGCTCTCCTCCACGGATGAGATCGAAGGCGAAAAGAAGTACAAGGATCCGTTTAAGTTCAAGCCCACACATACACTGGTGCTGTATACCAATCACCTGCCGAAGGTCGGTGCGATGGATACCGGTATCTGGCGCAGGCTGATCGTGATCCCGTTCAACGCGACGATCATGGGCAATTCTGAGATCAAGAACTACTCCAAGTACCTGCTGGACAACGCAGGCCCGTATATCGTGAAGTGGATCATCGAAGGTGCGCAGAAGGCAATCGCCGCCAATTTCAAGCTGGTGCTGCCGCAGTGCGTCAAAGATGCTATTGCCAAGTATAAATCCGACAATGACTGGATGAGTCACTTCCTCGATGAATGCTGTGAGCAGGGAGCCGATTATGAGGAGCGCTCCGGTGAGCTTTATACCAATTACCGCGCCTTCTGCACACAGTCTGGCGAGTATTGCCGCAGCACGACGGAGTTCTATGCTGCTTTGGATCAGCGCGGCTTTGTACGCAGGAAGCGGAGCAAAGGTGTGTTCGTTTGCGGGCTGAGGCTTGCTGCGGACGACGAATTGCCCCTGTAAGGACCCTCAAGTGTGCAGGTCGTGAATGTCTCTGTATAACTCTCCTTTAGGACTGATTTTTCAATAAAAAAACCTATAAGGGAGATGTCTGCTGACAACCTTCATGACCTGCACAAATCTTGATGACAAGGAGAAAAACGACATGACTTTTTACCGTTACATGATGAGAAACCACAGGGGCCACGATACGCCGGAAGGCAGACTGGCCGCTATGATCGAACTTGACCGGGAGCGCTTCCCGAAAAATGGCCCCTGTAAATTCACTGGATGGCACAGCATCATCCGCAATCACCTGATGAGCATTGGCGCACGCGGGCAGAGCCTTTCGGTGTTTGAGGGCTGTTGGGAGGAATATGTGAAATGCGAGAAAAGCAAGTGGAGCAAAAGCTCGTGACGGCAGTCAGGGCCACGGGAGGCATCGCGCCAAAGCTGGTGTCTCCCGGCTTTGATGGCATGCCGGACCGGATGGTATTGCTGCCCGGTGGGAAGATCGGGTTTGTGGAGGTCAAGGCACCCGGCAAAACGCCGACCCCTTTGCAGGAGGCCAGGACACCGGCTGCTGCGGCAGTTGGGCTTTCAGGTCTTCGTGCTGGACGGCATAGAGCAGATTGGAGGGATACTGGATGCGATACGAGCCACATGATTATCAGAAATATGCCACGGCCTATATCGAGGAGCATCCCTACACCGCCGTTCTGCTGGATATGGGCCTTGGCAAGACAAGCATTACCCTGACGGCCATCGCGGACCTGCTGTTCGACAGCTTCGAGGTCCACAAGGTGCTGGTGATCGCACCGCTACGGGTGGCCCGCGATACATGGAGCGTGGAGATCCAGAAATGGGATCAGCTTTCGCACCTGACCTATTCTGTAGCGGTGGGCACGGAAGCAGAGCGCCGCGCAGCCCTGATGGAGAGGGCCGACATTTTCATCATCAACAGAGAAAACGTGTGCTGGCTGATTCAGGAGAGCGGCATTCCCTTCGACTACGACATGATCGTGGTGGACGAGCTGTCCTCCTTCAAAAACCACCAGTCAAAACGCTTCAAAGCCCTGATGCAGGTGCGGCCACGGGTCAACCGCGTGGTGGGCCTCACCGGCACTCCCGCCTCCAATGGCCTGATGGACCTCTGGGCCGAGTTTAAGGTGATCGACTTGGGCCAGCGCCTTGGTCGCTTCATCAGCAATTACCGGCAGGCCTTCTTCGCGCCGGATCGAACCAACGGCATGATCGTTTACAGCTACAAGCCGCTGCCCGGTGCGGAGGCGGAGATTTATCGCAGGATTTCGGATATCACGATCTCCATGAAGGCGACCGATCACCTGAAAATGCCGGAGCTCATCTCCAGCGAGTACACGGTTTATATGAGCGACATGGAGCGCGAGGCCTATGAGGAGCTGAAGAAGCAGCTGGTGTTACAGCTTCCGGATAAGGAGATCACTGCCGCCAATGCCGCCGCGCTCTCCGGGAAGCTCTGCCAGATGGCAAACGGCGCGGTCTATGATGACCTTGGCGGTGTGAGCTCCATTCATGACCGGAAGCTGGATGCGCTGGAGGACCTGATCGAAGCTGCCAACGGGAAACCGCTGCTGGTGGCCTACTGGTTCCAGCATGATTTGGAGCGGATCATGGAACGCCTGCATCAGCGGCACATCCCTTTCTCCCGGCTGGATACTTCCGACAGCATTCGCAGGTGGAATGCCGGAGAGCTGCCGGTGGCCCTGATACATCCTGCCTCTGCCGGACACGGCTTGAACCTGCAAGCAGGCGGCAGCGCCATCGTGTGGTTTGGCCTGACCTGGTCCTTGGAGCTTTACCAGCAGACCATCGCCCGCCTGTGGCGGCAGGGCCAGAATGCCGATACCGTGGTGGTGCAGCATATCGTGACCCATGCCACCATTGACACCCAGATCCTCCACGCTCTGCAGGAGAAGGATAAAACGCAGGCCGCGCTGATTGCTGCGGTGAAAGCGGACCTGAAGCTATGACGACAATCACAGGCAAAACACGACAATCCGCGCCAATCCGAGTGGACCACTTTTTCGGAGGTACAGAATGGACCCTTATCAGGAATTGGCAAACGCCATAGTGGTGCGGGCAGCGGATGATTACCGGGATGCGCTGAAAAAGCTGAAATACAATCTCAATCACCGGATCGCCTTGGATACTGTTGCGGAATGTGAGCGCTTCTTCCGTTCTCAGTGGTATCAGGCGCTCACCACGGTGGATGGCGAAATGCTGATGAGGAAACTGCGTCAGGAGGTACAGGAATCATGACTGCAAAGGAATATTTATCACAGGCGTTTCACATCGACC
>JAFQZI010000026.1 GCA_017406005.1 Oscillospiraceae bacterium
GAAGCGGACCGTTACCAGATTCAGGCCCAGATTGACCAGGGCAGCCGTCAGAGGTCTCCAGCGATCAACCCGCCAGATACCTGCTGCGTCCTTGAACATATTGATCAGTTTATTGGCGCCCATGGAATAGTAATAGACGACAAAGCAAAACACCAACCCCGCACCAAACATATTGTCTTCGCCCATCCAGATGTGCATAAACGGCTGATACATGCACAGTAGCATGGAACTGCTCACTCCCAGCAGCCAGCTGAACAGGAGGCTGATTTTTTCCAGATCCCGGTAATTCGCTTCTTTGCTCTCCATGACCAGCTTGTTGCCTACTCCGGCCATACAGGCGTTAAGAATTACAACCAGCATCATGCGCAGCGCCGTGATGATAAAATAATAATTCTGATAAACCGCCAGAATGGTCAACCCCATGAAGGCGGAAATGACCAATGTATCCGCGGCATCGAAAACCGTAGCGGAAAGCTTGGAGGTGAACAGATCCCGCACTCTGCGGAAGATATCCAGCGTTTTTTCTTTCGGCAGCTTTCCTTCAGGCACATATCGGGGATATATTTTCGTTGCACACACTGCCGTCAGCAGGTTTACGGCAAGCTGGCACAGCAACTGGATGGACAGATAGAGATAATAATTTCTTGTGTAAACAAGAATCAGGATTTTCAGGATATATTCTGTCAGCCGTACGGCCAGGCTGACCTTGCTGATTACATCCCGGCGCTGGTGTGCCTGCAGCAGGCTGCTCTTATAGGCAAACAGCCAGTACGTCACCACTGTATTTCCCAGGTTCATCAGGTAAAGGATGTACAGGTTCATGTCGGATGGAAGATCGCCTTTGATAAGGTTCTGTAGAACAGGCATCAGAAGCAGTCCCACCACAGCGATCGTCAGGCCGATAATTCTGTAAAGGGTACGATACAAACGCAGCAAAGCACAAATAGTAAGGGTATCGTCCTCGGCAATCGGCTTATACATGCTGAAAACCATAGCGCTGCCCACGCCAAGCTCTGCCAGATTCAAAAATGTCAGGAGCGATTTGAACAGACCGTTCAGCCCCAGATACTCAGTCCCCAGACAGTGCAGCATGACGGAGCGTATGACGAAAGGAAAAAGCATGTTGACCATTTCCAGTGTCCCGTCAAACACAATGTTCCTTGCCGCGTTTTTGGTGCGCTCAAGCTTCATACCATTTGCTGTAATCCTTTCTTGGTCGAATTTCAGGGAATTCCCGGCAAAAAGCCCTTTACCAAATAGTCAGGCTCAACTGTCCAGCAGCTTGCTGTACAACTCATCGGTCTGCGCCGTAATATCCTGCCAGGTGTATTTGGATGAAACCACTTTTCGGGCTTCACTGCGATGAGCCTCTGCCTTTTCAGGATGATCGCACAGATCCTGCAGCGTTTCCCGCAGGATCTCCACGTCCCCACGGGGGAAAGTGAAGCCGCAGCCGTCCATTACATCCGCACATTCGCCGATATCGGAGGTCACGCAGCAGCATCCGTAATTCATAGCTTCCAGCAGAGTAAGGGGCATTCCCTCCAGATCGCTGGGCAGCACATACAGGTATGCGTTGCTGTATAATTCCTCCGCGACAAGTCCCTCCTGAAAACCGGTAAAAATGATAGAGGAGGAGTTCCCAGCCATAGCGTACAGCTGCCGCACATAATCATCCGTATCCGATGTGGCACCGACTATCACCAGTTTTTTGTCCGTCCGGAGCATCTGATAAGCTTTGATAAGGTAATGAATTCCCTTCTCCGGTACCAGGCGGCCCAGAAACAGAATATATTCCCGGGAGACGAGACCAAACTGCTTAGTAATCTCACAGGCAGGCTTAATTTCAGCGGGGTCGATGCCATTGGGAATCAGCACTGTTTCCCGTCCATATTTCTCGCGAAAATAAGTACGGACGCCTTTACTCAGCACAATGATGCTGCTGGCATGACGGACAGCCGCTTTCTCGCCCTGCATGATGTACCAGGAAGCGAACTTTCCCCATTTTTGACGCATATGATCGAGCCCGTGAACTGTAACCACGACCTTTTTACCGAACAGCTTCGGCAGCCAGCAAAGGATGCATGGCCCTTCCGTATGGAAGTGTACCAGGTCAAAGCGGCTGAAAGAAGCCATCACTGTTGCAAAAACTGAAGAAGTCATAGCTGCCAGCCCACGGCGATCCACTGTCGGCGTCCAGACTAAATGAACGCCCCGGTATTCCCGCATCAGCGACCCGTTTTTCCGGAGCTTTTTGAACTGCTTGTTCGTGCGGTTATAACAGGTCACATCATATCCGATTCCGGCAAGATGCGGCGCAAGGTTGCTGACAACGACTTCCACCCCGCCATCTCTGGATGGGATAAATTTGTGCCCGATCATCGCAACCCGTTTTGATGCATTCTGCACGTTTTTCATTCCGTCCTTTCACAATAGACAAACGAACGGTTCGGCCGGCGTTCGTCCGTCAGGCCTGCAGCTGTGTTCCGGATTATGCGCGAGTTGCCATCTCCAGATAGATTTCCTGCAGCTTTCGCGCTTCCGCGTGAATGTCATATCCCGCCCGACGGACAATATCTATCCCATGATTCCGATCGGTTTCCGACTGCCATGCTGCCATAATCTCTCTTGCCCATTCCGCATCGTCTGCGCTGAGGGAAATCCTGCACGCTCCAGGAGAAAGCACGACCTCATCTGTTACCCGGTCGGAAAAGAAGCATGGCAATCCGGCCGCCTGGGCCTCGATGCCAACAACGGGAAGCCCCTCAAACAGTGAAGGGAGCACAAAGCAGTCCATCGCCTGATACCATTCACTGACATCGGCCATCTGCCCCAGAAAGAGAACCTTATCCTGAATCCCCAAGGTACGGGCATTTTCTTTCACTGACTGTTCCAGCTCGCCTGTGCCGATCAGAGCGAGGCGAGCATCGGGAAGAACTTTTAGGATTTCCGTAAAAATATGCAGCAGGCGGCTGTGATTTTTTTGCACATTGAACCTGCCTACATGTCCGACCACAAAGCATTTTTCCAAACCATGGAGCTGTCTCAGGCGCTCACGGACTTCCTGCCGGAACGTAAATCTCGATATATCTATCGCATTGCGCAGGATGAAGCCGGATCCGTTCCACCGCTTTTTTCCGAAATAATAAATACCCGCGTCCCTGCCGCAGCTCCAGTAATCCGTTGCCGCACCGGGAAGAAGCTGCTTGCAGATCAACTTCAGCGGATACTTGTAGTCCCGGATAATCTGTGTGTTATGCGCATGTGCGATCCGAACCCGGAGCCCTGCATCTTTTGCACTTTGAAGGGCATAATATCCCATGGCTTCGTTATGCGCATGAATGATCCCGATGTCGGGATTCCGGTGCAGCAGATCCGCCACATATCGCTTGTATCGGGGAAAATCCAACGGGTTAAGGCCTGGGCTGACGAAAACCCGTCCTCCCATGCTGCGAATCTCCTCGTCATATTCCCCCGGCATCGCTTTGTTGGCAAGGAAGTCAAATTGAATCTGACTCCGGTCAATCTCCCGGTAATAGTTCATCAGCATGGTTTCGATTCCCGCACGCGCCATATTGCTGACGGAATGCAGCACACGAAGCATCTTTCCCCATTCCTCCTGTTGCTAATATAATCGCAGCGCCGTATCAGGGACATGTAGGCGGGCGTCTGGATTCAGCTTCGCTTACTTTCCGGAGTCCATTCGGCAAAGGATCTGATAAGTCCGCTCGCAATTCAGCTCATCCCGAACCGAGTAAAAATCATCAAGACGGTCTCGGTATTCCTTTTGAATCCGGAAATCATTCCCAACGCATTCATAAACGGCGTTCATCAGTTCCTCCTCCGTTTTAACGACGGGGCCGAAGCCGTGCTTCTCGTAGGAGAAGTAACCTTCCTGATAATGGTATTTCCGGAACTCCTCCATATCGAACTGGTAATAGATCACCGGCTTTTCCAAATAACCGATATCGAAAAACACACTGGAATAATCCGTGATCAGCAGGTTGCAGCGCATCAGCAGCGTCTGAACGTCGTACTCCTTCCAGCTCGCCAAAACGACCCTCTCTGAAGGAGACTTGAATTTGTCCAGTTCCTTCTGGAGCTCGATATGGGGATAGAAAAACAGCCTGAGATCATGTTCCTCGAGGAGCTTCAGCAGGCGGGGATTCTCCAGCATGGACTGAAACTGCCGGTAAAAAGCCGTTTCATAGAACCGTTCTCCCTGCGGATATTTCCAACCGCGCCAGGTCGGCATTACAAGGATTTCATTGGAAGGGTTATTTTCCCGGATGAGATTGTCAAAGCGGCACAGCCCCGTATACTGAATAATCCCTTCCGGAAAACCGAATTCCGAGACAAGGTAATCATATTCCAACTTCCCGCCGCTGGCAAAGAAATCAACCTTCATGCTGGGATAGCTCATCCATTTCATGTCGTTCAGGATGATCCCATGCTGCAGAAAAATCTGCTTTCCTTGCGGATGAATCCCGATCTGACGAAGATGATAATAGGCCATCAGATCGGGGGCGGCAGGCTGCACATGGGTGCCGATCAGCAGGTCGGCAGCCATGTACATCAGATAATGCCGAAGCGATCTCCACGCAACGGTCTCACCAAGCTGCGTGACCTTGCAATAGTCCGGACTGGCCTTGTCAATTACATAGCATGCGTTGATCTGCGGCTGTCGTTCCCGTAAGTAACGGAAAAACCAGTAGGCGTTATCCCTCGCATCGAACCCGCGCTCCATCACCAGCCATAGGTGACGGTAGGCCTTGTTCGTTTTTCTCAGCACCGCGGCAACGGGCCACAGCATAATAAGAAGAAACACATTTTTGAGATAAACCGGCAATCGCTTCAGTTTATTCCGCATTTCCGACTTTTCCTCCCATTTCAATAAGCCAGATCTCGTCGGCTGATTCTTTCGGGGTCGGCGCTTTCCACTGCTTTGGATTCCCGGTTTTACTGATCCGGTAACTGTAGCTCATCGGAATCAGTCTCAGACCGATGCAGCTCCAGAAATAGAACGCAGTGTTGTCGGTCAGATATGTCACTGTCATGTAGGCCAGAATAGCCATATACAACATGCCTGTTTCCGTGTCATACCGCATCATCCAGTAAGCAGGATAGAGGATATAATTGATGCCTGCCCACAGGGTGAATCCCACTGCACCCAGTTCAATGAAGATCTTTAAAAAATCATTGTGCAGCGGGTATGCGCGGTTGATGAGGCCTTCCTTATACCATGTGTTCACCAAGTCGGTGACACCTTCAAAGCCCAGCCCTTTCCAGAAAGGGGAAAGCGTATAGTATTTATTAGGCAGACTCCACAGCACGTCGCGGCCCATCATGTCGATCCCGAGTGACTCCAGAAATGCGACCAGAATGCCGGATCGTGTCAGATAAAGATATAGATAGGAAAACAGGAACAAACCGATTCCTGTCGCCAGAATAAGCTTTCCCGGTTTTCTGGTCATACGGAGCAATTTTATATATACACACACGAGAAGAACTGCCGGCAGAGTGCTGCGCTTCAGCCCCACCAGCATGAAAAAGAGGGAGAGGATCACGCCCCAGCGGCGCAGTCTCTTTTCCGATGTCGTGGTTTTCGGCGCGAACATCAAATAGTAGATACAGAATTGCCCGAACAGAAAGGTAATGTCGTGGATTTCCAATGCGCGCACAAACCCTTCTGCCTCTCCGAAGGTGACGATGCAGGTCACGACGGAGGAAACGCTCGCGGCGAACCCGTACTTCGGCATTTCCAGCAGCATAATGGCAGTGTTTGTGGCACACATGCTGAAAAATAGATAATTGATCGCTCTGTCTTCAAGCAGATAGCACATGAAGACGGCATAAATGATGGTGATTGTTTGAAAAAGTATCTTCTGCCCTGCTCTGCCGATGGATGCCGCTTTAGAGAAATCCGTGATCCATATGTACATGCTGACCAGAGAATAGACGGCTATCAGAACCAATAAAATTGGGAAATATCCCATCGCCTTTTTCAGGTTTACGAAATCAGCGGCTACAAGAAAATTCAGAAAAGCACAGACAATTGTGCCGAGCGCGATTGCCTTAGGCAGCGCCCCGAACGCATCATTAAGAACCTTCCAATCTCCAAGCCCGGCGAGAACTGTGCATGTTACAGCAAGAAATACAATAAATACCGGACATTCTTTCCTCGATCTTTGCAGCCTTTCGCCGTTTGTACCGTTCTGCAGAAGTTTATTATTTGTCACTATCTTTCTCCGTGATCTTTGCCTCTGCACAATCCTGACCATCCTCCGTTCCATTCTCCCCGGAGATGTACCCTGATACAGAGGATGTCTGCCCTGAATGCAATCTTTGCATGGCAAGCCGAAGCAGATCTCTGATCTCAAAGACATTGTCTGAACTTGAAACAGCTTTGCCACAGGTATAGAGAATCTTGTGTTCCGGATTCAACTTGTTGTATTTATCAACCTGACGTCCGATTGCTTCCAGAATCACATCCAGTTTTTCGGACGAGCAATCCGCGAAGAAGGCGAAGAAAACGCCACTGCCGTTATATCCCACAAATCCGTACAAGTCGCCGAAGCTCTTCAGTATCATGGCAAAATCCTTCAGTACTTCATCGCCGACTGTGCGCCCATATTCACTTGACAGGCTGGTCAGAGAATCCATCTTTATTGCCATACAGGAGAAATCCTCGTCAAGAAGCCTGCTCGACCATTCGCCGATATACGCATCGCATCTGGCTCGGTTCGGGAGCTGAACCGTTTTATCCACATATCTGAAATAGTCAACAAAGTCGAGCGCTCTCCCCAGCAATACGGCACCGACACCTCCCACCAGCGCAAACAAAACAATTGCAATTGCAACGTACAACTTGATGTTCACAGCCGGCTGAACATTGATGCTGCTGATCATCGTCAGATAATTCGCGCTCAGATAACGATTCAGTTCATGCCCCGTGTTTTCCACATACTGATAGTATTCATTCACCAGACTTACACAGTGATCCAGTTTTTCACGAATCTCTTCGGGGCTGAATGTTTCCTGCCCCTCTGCGCGTTGGGCAGTCTCAAATACGGAGAGCAGATATTCCTTGTGCTCTTTCTCGATTGTTTTTTGACGGATATCGATGTTCAGATTCACGCTTTCCTGAATAAGCTCGTCATACGTTGTTTCTTTATTGGTATGTTCGTGATCGTCCTCCACATTCTTCAGAATATATTCCGTACCGTTGTTCCAGTTGTAGGAGATGTGGTAATGGTAATCCATCATTTCCTTGTTGCGTTTAATAAAATTATCAATCAGCTTTTTCAGGGAATCAGCACGTTCCTGCCGGTTTTCGATATACAGCTGCATATCCTCGCAGTCTTTTGTCAACCGGCTCATCAGCAAATCTATATCGTTTGTTTCAGCATCGGTCAAAATCGCAGCGTACAGACTTGGAATCTCATACTCATATAAATGGTTGTAGATACGATACAAATCATCGTATGTATATCCTGTTTCCACCGATCGGAAATTTGGGTGGGAGGCCCTTTTGTCCAACAAATAATCCAGAATCTTCGAAACGGAATCATCCAGCACCTGTGCACTTTCTATATAGTCATAATTCCCCTCAGCAAGCACGGAAGCGCCGTTATTCTGCAGCTGTTCCTCCACATATTTTTCAGCATAGAATTCGTAGTAGTTTTTGATGATTGCATCCAGCACGTTCCAGGCGTAATCCTCACCGGTATCGTTGTCACCGATGTAATATACCCGGTATGTATCCGTTACATAGGAGGGATCCTCGCCCATTTCCAGCAACGCTTCATTCAGCTTCTGCTGTGCCTCCGGAATTACTTCTTCAACATAGCAATTTGAGCGGATCGAATCGATATTGGAATGATATCCCAGGTCCGTCAGGGCAGCGTCAATTACAGTCGAAGAATAAATTTCGTCAACGTTCAAAGGACTCCCGTCCGGTGTATAGCCCTCTTTGGCCCCATCGTTGGTATATTGAATGACAGTTGAAGCAACGTAGTGCTGCTGAGATTTCCCGTAGAAATAAATCGTCAGAGAACCGATGACGGACAGAAGAAAGATCAGCAAACTAAATTGTTTCAGATATCGCAGAATACTGAATTTTCTCATACTTCTTTCTCCTTATCTGAACGAAACTTACGCAGGAAAACGTAGGTGAATACTGAGAAAAGAATCAGAGCGGCGCAAAGGAGCGAAGGAATAAGACCGATTTGATCCGCAAAATTCACATCGTCGTCGCTGAAACCGATATAGTTGCGGGCTTTCGTACTTGTATACGCGCTGTCCACCGCGTGGATATCCGAGGCGAGCTTTTCCAGCGACACCTCCGTTTCACGGATCATGAGATCAGCTTTTTCCGTGTTCATCTCATCGGACTCGTTTGACTCCAGCTTTTCCGCCAGATAGGTGTTATAGTTAATCTGCTCCATTCGCTCCACTGCCCCCAAAAGCTGTTCGTCAGCGTGAATGGCCATGTTGTCCATCCCGGTTTTAGTTCTGGACATATAATAATTCATTGTCTGATCCTGCGTAGGAATCATGACGGCAGCGCTCATAGCTGCGTCGTACATCTGTATTCCCTTATTGTCTTCGTCATATGCAGCCATCATTTTGTTATGCGCCAGGCTATCCATGCGTATTTTGTAATTCAGCATGCTGTCCAGGCCTGCCCTGTCGTTTGCAATGCCGTTCTCAATTATATAGGAACGCAGTTTGGCAAGGTCATAGTCATAAATGTTTTTCGCCCGTTGTTCCAGAGCAGAGAAAGTGATCCCGGTATCCGGATCCTGATAGTTCTTACTTTCCCGCCTGCGAAGATGCACAAAATTATCCAGCTGGCTGCATTTCAGTTCCAGGAGGTCAACCGCCATCAGATACTCATCATTGAATTTCAGATCATTGACATCAAAAGACAGGATGGAGTGGTTGAAGCCATAGTGTTCTACGAAGTACTCGCGATATGCCTTGCAGAGGAGTGAAAGCATACCTTCTGCAGTCCTTCCGTCAATTACACCGTCGTTTGTAAATCTGACAATATATGAGGTGCTGATATAATTCACATTTCCGCTGATGTTTTTGTCATGCGTTGGCTGTACGCTGATGCATTCGCTCAGTTCATCCGGGGTTATCTTTCCTTCCAGACCGGCGTAATCTATCAACCGCTCCATAACCTCCGCACTTTGGATCTCAAAAATATTGAACCGCGTCCGGTTGGGCGTTAAGCCTTTGGAAGCCTCCTCATAATCCAACGACAGAATTGTGCTGGCTGTGTGAAGGTTCCTGATATAGTGAAAGCCGCATAAGACCAGGGAAATAATCAGGAAGGAAACGAGAACAAAGGATCTCCGCTTCCAAAACGCCTCAAAAGTATTTTGCAGGCTGCTCCACCCTTTGCCCGGAATACCGAATGATTCCATGTCCTTGGCTATTTTCAAGCTGTTTTTCTCTTTCATTGCCTTTCTTCTCCTTCCTGCCTCTAAGGCCGCCTCCTGGCTGGCAGCATATCTTCCATCCCCGACAATCTTTCCACGTAGCGGTCGTGCCCTGGAACCGCTCAATACCGGTTGATATCGATCACAACCAGTTCAGGAGTGTTGTTGATCCGCGGCGGAAAGGGCTTTGAGTCACCGAGCCCCGCACTGATGATCAGGGTTTGTTGATTGTCCAGAATGTATTTTCCCGCGGTGAATTTTGGGAAAAAGCCTTCTTCATCCGAAAATAATCCACCAAAGAAAGGAAAATTCACGATTCCACCGTGCACATGTCCCGCAATTCCCAGATCAAAACCATATCCGGACAGCTGCGAGTCGAAGAGGATCGGAATATGGGCCATAAGTATGCTGTAAGCGGAAGGATCGATGTCAGCTTTATCCATGAATTCCCGCCCGCCGTATTCTTCAAATCCATAAGCTGTGCCTTCCACACCGATCAGTTGAATGGTATCCTTACCGATCCGGATCTTTTTAAGAGAATTGCGCAGCAGCTTCAGCCCGGCGTTTTCGAACTTTTCAGGTAAATCCTTGTCGTTTCCATAATAGATGCGTTCGCTCTCGTGGTTACCCAGGACTCCGTAACAAGGCGCGATCTCGGTTAATGCTGAAACAAGATTCAGCATGGGCTGGTAGTCGTCCTCTTCCCGGATAACCATGTCACCGGGGAAAAGGATGAGATCGGGCTTTAAGGCGCGAAGATCGGAAATCAGCACTTCATTGTTTTCTCCATATTCCCGGTCGTGAATATCGGCGATGACCGCGATCCGGATATTATCGCTGACTTTTTTTGAAGTTTCCTGATAGAAACTTATTATATAGTGTGTTTTTGTATACAGGCTATAATAGTAAACAGCTATGCCGATGATAAGCGCCAAAATGAGCAAAACAGCCAAAATGCGAAGCAGTGCTCTTAGAAAACCATGTTTTTTCTTTGCTGTCTCTTTTTTCATAGCTTAATTAACTCCCGATTTACATCTGATACTATTGCCATATTTCTCTCCGTTTGCCCTCATAGTTTTGTCTACAGACAAACCCCTGTTGTTTGATCCAGGCAACTGAAACCTGGTCTGTCAAAGGGTTCATTTCAGCTGAGAGCGGGATGTCTCCGTTTTCCTACATTTATGTATCATTTCGATGTGATTATTTAAAATATTTTATCACTGTTCGAAGGTCTTGGCAAGCACCTGACTAAGTAATTCCTCGGGATAACGTTTTCGGGGAAAGCAATTACATAATCGAGAGAAACAGTGAAAATATACTTGAAGATTTAGCCGGTTAACCCGGCTTTTTCATGATGTGATTAAGATCCCTCTTGTGTTACTATTTTTTCATATCAACTCTGTTACAAGTCCATTATTAAAAGAAAGAATTCAGGCGGATTTCTTGCTTTTGTGGAATATAAGGGGTATACTTTTATAAATATGACAAAGCGAGGTAAAGCGTGATTATGTTCCAGATGAGACAATACCATGAGCCTGATTTTACGAATAAGATGTTAAAGGAAGCACCAGATGCTATTCTGGTCGCAGCGAAAGAAGACGGTTTCATTCCGGAAGGTTTTCATGC
Source organism: Oscillospiraceae bacterium (assembly GCA_017406005.1). Classification (GTDB taxonomy): domain Bacteria; phylum Bacillota; class Clostridia; order Oscillospirales; family Oscillospiraceae; genus Limivicinus. The sequence continues at coordinate 11,076 of JAFQZI010000026.1, forward strand.
TATGAGCATATTCCCGGAATACTTTAAAGTGAAAGGGAAATGGTATCTGGCAAAGGAAAGCCGGATGGACTGTGTTGCAGTATTCCGTGATGAGGAAATTGCGATAACAGAGTTTCGAAATGTGAAAAAAGGGGATCTTGTTTTTTTAGGACGTACAGAGGATGGAAGCGAAGGAATATATGTTAATGCGAATGGTTTTCACTATGAGATGGAATCAGGAAATGATGTGTTTGCTTTCAGACAAAAACGTTCACGAGAAACAGCATTTTCAAGAGACTATGATGAACTATATGAAGTACTAAAGCATGACAAGGAGAATGGGAAAATTGTCTGGGTTATGGGACCTGCTTTCGCATTCGATCATGACGCGAGGAACGCATTTTCAAAACTAATTCAAAATGGATATGTTCACGCAGTATTAGCTGGTAATGCACTTGCGACACATGATCTGGAAGCTGCCTATTTGAATACAGCACTCGGGCAAAATATTTATACCCAGGAGTCTCAGCCGAACGGGCATTACAACCATCTGGATACGATCAACTGTGTAAGAAATAGCGGAAGTATTGCTTCATTTCTTAAAGAAAAGCATATTGAAGACGGGATTATTTACAACTGTGAAAAGTATGGAATTCCTTATGTGCTTGCGGGATCAATTCGAGATGACGGACCGCTTCCAGGTGTTATAGGGAATGCATACGAAGCTCAGGAGAAAATGAGAGAACAGGTCCGAGACGCAACGACGGTGCTTTGTATGGCAACAATGCTGCATTCCATCGCAGTCGGAAATATGACACCATCTTTTAGGGTCATGCCGGACGGGACAGTAAGAGAAATCTATTTTTATTGTGTGGATATTTCTGAGTTTACTGCAAATAAACTTAGTGACCGCGGCAGCCTATCTGCCAGGGGAATTGTGACGAATGTGCAAGACTTTATTGTTACTCTGACAAGAGGGCTGGGGCTGTAAAAATGCTGGAAAGTAAGGCGGAAATGAACGAAGCAAGGAGGTTTTTATGATGAAAACAGTCGTAATTACTGGCAGCACAAGAGGCCTTGGCTTTGAGATGGCAAAAAGATTCCGTTTAAGCGGATTGAATGTCATTATTAATGGTGTTAATCATGAACGACTAGATAAGGCCGTGACTGCTTTACATGGTGAGCCCGGGATTGGAAGTGTGGAAAGTTTTGCGGGCAGCGTCGCCTTTGATAAAGACATCGATGCTTTGCTCGCTTTCAGTACAAAGAAATTTGGAACCGTTGATATCTGGATCAACAATGCCGGTGTCAATCAGCCTATGAAGGCAATCTGGGAACTGACTCCAGATGAGATTGACTCCATTCTCGATATTGACCTCAGAGGAGCGATCCTCGGCAGCAGAGCGGCAGCCCTTCAAATGGAAAAGCAACCAGACGGCGGCTTCATCTATAATATTGAGGGTTATGGCAGCAATGATGCCATGATGCTCGGACTGAATATGTATGGGACCAGCAAGCGTGCGGTTACGCACTTTACACAGGCATTTGCAAAGGAACTTGAGGAGCGAGGCACTAAGGTGAAGATCGGCAGACTATCACCCGGAATCATGATCACGGATTTCACCGTAAAAGCACTGGGAGGAAAGGAAAACATCGATCTGCCGGAGAAGACCAAGAAAGTCTATAATATCTTGGGCGACTATCCTGATGTCGTAGCAGCATATCTTGTCAGGGAGATTTTGTCCAACACAAAGAATAATGCCCACATTGAATGGCTTACCACGAGGAAAGCGGCATTCCGGTTTGTGACGGCAGGCTTCAACAAGCGAAGCTTTTTTGAGTGATAAACCTAACGATTATTCCAATAGTACAATTTCTTTGGTATGACAGCCTGAGATTAAGTGTCCATTTTTTAAATAATTTATATCTGATATATCTGATTTTATTACGTCATATCTGAATTAATCATGTCAGAATTGATGCGTCTATTTTGAACTATTTGATACGTCAAAGCGTGATTTTGTTGGTATAATATATAGAATCAAAAACAAAAACACCCAGATTCAAGACTGATCAAGAACCTGGGTGATTGGTGCGCGAGGCGGGACTTGAACCCGCACGCCCGGAGTGAGCACTAGAACCTGAATCTAGCGAGTCTGCCAATTCCACCACTCGCGCACGTCGAATGCTGGAATAATATACCACCGGAGACTTACCTTTGTCAAGAAAAAATTGCAGCGAAAGAAAAGTTTCTGAAGGATCATGAAGTATGGGATGCTTCCATGTCAAGCACAAGGCGGAACTGGGTTTCATAGAGTTCTTTATAGATGCCGCCAAGGGCGAGAAGCTCTTCATGCGTACCCTGCTCGGCAATGACGCCTCCGTTGACAACAAGAATCCTGTCGGCTTTGAGAATTGTGGACAGGCGGTGGGCAATCACAATGCTGGTACGACCTTTCATGAGGTGGTCAAGTGCATCCTGGATGGCATTTTCCGAAATCGAGTCAAGGGCAGAAGTCGCTTCATCCAGAATCAAGATTTTCGGATTTCTCAGAATAACACGGGCGATGGAGAGGCGCTGCTTTTCACCGCCGGAGAGTTTCAAACCACGGTTGCCCACTTCGGTGTCGTATCCGTTTGGCTGGTTGATGATAAAGTCATGAATGCTGGCGATCTTGCAGGCGTTCTCAATCTCTTCCTCAGTGGCATCTTCCCTGGCGTAAAGGAGATTCTGACGGATCGTCCCGTTGAAAAGATAGGTTTCCTGCGTTACCATGCCAATGCAGTCGCGCAGGTATTCCAGATCTATCGTCTTGACATTGTATTTTCCAATCCGTACTGCTCCTCCATTGACGTCATACAGCCTCGGCAGGAGATTCACGATTGAGGATTTCCCCGATCCCGACGGGCCCACGATCGCATACATCTTCCCGTGAGGAACGGTAAAATCGATATCCGTGAGCAGGGGCTTCTCCGGATCGTAGGAGAAGGAGACATGCACGTAGTTGATGTCGAGATTCTCAACATCCGGTTTATACCCGTTTTTCGGGTTGACAATGGGATTTATCATATCGAAATAGTCGAAGATACGGGTGAAGAGAGCGAGGGAACGGGTAAAATCCACCTGTATATTGAGGAGTGATTCCACCGGCCTGTACAGGCGGTTGACAAGCGCAACCGTGGCGGTTATGGTACCGATTTTGAGAGTGGGATCAAGCCCTTTGATGATGAAAACGCCACCGGCAAAATAGATGAGAAGCGGCCCGACCTGTGTGAACATTCCCATGATTACACGGAACCACTGGCCGCTTCGCTGTTCCCGCATGGCAATCTGCGTGGCCTCTTCGTTGACACTGACGAATTTGTCATATTCCTCTTTCTCGCGGGTAAACAGCTTGACCAAAAGGGAACCGCTGACGCTCAGGGTCTCATTGATGAGCTGGTTCATCTCATCATTTTTCTCCTGGCTCTCCGTAAGGAGCTGAAAACGCGTCCGTCCGACAGCTCTCGAAGGGAGAACAAGAAGCGGGATGACGATAATGCCGATGATTGCCAGGCGCCAACTCATTGTGAAGAGCGCGACCAGCGTAGTAACAACGGTTGCGATGTTGCTGACAATACTGGAAAGGGTATTGGAAATCACGGTGCTGACCCCGCTGATATCAGTATTCATGCGGGTAATGATATCACCCTGCTTCTCTCCAGTAAAAAAGGCATGGGGCATATGCTGAAGATGATCAAACATCTGGTTCTTCATGTCAAAAATAATACGATGGGAGATCCAGGCGTTGATGTAACTCTCCAGCACGCCGATAATCTGTGAAACAGTGAGTGTTGCGAAGGCAATCAGAATCAGTTGAATCAGATACTGAAGCGTCGTCCCTTCGGCCCCGAGCGCATCGACGATTTTACCGGTGATGATGGACGGGTACAGCCCGATGACCGCCGAGAGCAGGATGGACACAAACACAAATATAAACTGCAGCCAGTATGGTTTCAGATAGCTAAGAATACGCTTGAGAAGATCCCAGGTCACTTTGGGCATATTGGCTTTTTCCTCTTCCGTAAGGAAGCCTCTGGCACCTCGCGGGCCAAGGCCGAATCCCGGAGCGGGCATGACAATCCCCCCTGATAAATTATTGTTGTAATTATAGTAGATGATGGGGTTAAAATCAAATAAAAAATTGCGTCTGAGAAATTTACACTCTTGTCATATTACGGAAGTGATGGTAAAATGAATCCAAAGTCTGTAACCAGACATAATTTAGAAAGGACAGAAAGACCATGAAAAAAATTCTTGCACTCGCCCTTGCACTCTGCCTTGTTTTTGCACTGGCAGCTGCAGCATCCGCTGACTGGGCACCTAACGGCCCTGTTTCCATTATCGTTTCCTACAAGGCCGGTTCCGGTACCGACAACACGGCCCGTATCCTCGCAAAGTATGCTGAAAAATATGTAGGCCAGACGCTTGTTATTGAGAATATTGAAGGCGGTTCCGGCTCTATCGGCTGGTCTAATCTGGCAGCAGCAGATCCCGACGGCCAGACCATCGGGTTTATCAATCTCCCGAACTTCAGCAGTTCCATCGTCAACGAGATGGGAACCTACACAGTTGACAGCTTTGCAGCCATCTGCAACCACGTCACCGAGACTTCCATTGTCGTTGTCCGTGCTGATGATGATCGTTTCACCGATCTCCAGTCTCTTGTAGACTATGCCAAGGAAGAAGACTTCAGAGTCAAGGCTTCCACCAACGGCCCACAGGCATCTAACCATATCGGTGCACAGGCTTTTGCAAATTCTGCTGAATTCTTCTACATTGACATCCCGCAGGGGGGCACAGCTGACCAGCTTCTCAGCCTCCGCGGCGCTGAGGCTGACTTTGCAGTTGTAAAACTCGCTGACATCGCCGGCCAGGAGTCCGAATACAGCATCCTTGCCGTGTTCAATGATGAGCGTCTCCCCGAGCTTCCCGATGTTCCGACCCTGAAAGAACTCGGCTATTATGACAGCTGGCTCGGTTCTTCCCGCTGCCTGGTTGCACCTGCCGGTGTGAGCGAAGAAGTTGTTGCATTCTATGAGGCTGCCTTCAAAGCGGCTATGGAAGACCCCGAGTATCTGGAAGCTGCGGAGCAGGCCGGTATGGCCACAGATTTCAAGGATGCCGAAGCAACGGCTGCCCTGATTGCACAGCAGCAGGAGTTTGCCGAGAGTCTGGCAGAAGGCTTCTGGTACGAGGATTATTAATCCCTCGCAAGTAATTTTATCGGTTTCTTAACACTAATTTTCAGAAAGGGCAGGTTTTTCCTGCCCTTTCCTTGAAACGCAGGCGATGAAAGGAGGGGTTACCCCTTGAAAATGAAAAAAACAGACATAGGCGTCGTCGTGTTTATGTATGCCGTCTGTGGCTTTTTCTATTATCATATGACCAAGCTGAAGGCATCCAGCCAGACCTATCCGCGATTTACCATTATTCTTCTCTTCGGGCTTACGACGCTTTACCTGATTCAGATGCTTGTTGCAGCAAAGAAATACGGCGTCGAGAGCGGGGCTGATGAAGTATTTAAAGATTTTCAACCGGCTCAGTTTTTTGTATGCCTGTTTGCAACGATCCTTTATCTGGTGGCGATTTACTTCTTTGGCTTCTATATTCCGACAGTTGTCTTTATGGCGGCTGTGCTGCTCTATCTGAAGGTTCCTCCTCTCTATGCAGCCATCGCGATAGTTGTGATTGTCGGGCTGATCTACTTTGCTTTCCAGAAGTTCCTTGGTGTAAAGCTCCCCGTCGGCACAGTTATGAAAGCCCTGAACAAGTGATGGGAGGAATTGAGAACTATGCTTGAAACATTATCTTTGATGGGCGGGGGCTTTATCAATGCCCTGAGCCCGATCAATCTGCTGATGATGGCCGGCGGTGTTGCCATGGGTATCGTCATCGGCTGTATGCCAGGCCTCTCGGCAGCGATGGGCGTTGCGCTGATGCTCCCCATGACATTCACCATGAAGCCAGAAACCGGCCTGATTGTCCTCGGCGCCATCTACTGCGGCGCTATTTTCGGCGGATCCATTTCTGCCATCCTGATTCACACGCCGGGCACTCCGGCTTCTGCCGCCACCGCGATTGAAGGCTATCAGATGACACAGCGCGGCCAAGCGGGCAAAGCGCTCTTTACGGCATGCTATGCCTCTTTCTGGGGCGGCCTTCTAAGCTGTATTTCACTGTATTTCTTTGCTCCGCTGCTGGCGAAACTGACGCTGAAGTTCATGTCGGCAGAGTACTTCTGGCTGAGTATCTTCGGCTTGACGATTATTGCCGGCGTTTCGTCCAAATCCGTTATTAAGGGCCTGATGTCCGGTGCGCTGGGACTTCTGATTTCCACCATCGGACTGGATCCCATCTCCGGCGTTAAGCGTTTCATGCCAAGCAGCTATTTCGCTGAGGGTATCAACACAACCTGTGCGCTGATCGGCCTTTTCTCTATGAGCCAGGTGTTCATCCTTGCAGAGAAAAAGATCAAAGAGCGTGCCCAGGCGACGAAGTTCACCGATAAGATGAGTCTTACCCGCGAGGAGCGGCGCATTCTGCGGCCTACTATTTTCCGTTCCTGGATTATCGGCAACCTGATCGGCATTCTGCCCGGTGCAGGTGCGTCGATTGCCTGCTTCCTCGGATACAACACTTCCAGGCAGTTCAGCAAACATAAAGAAATGTTCGGTAAAGGCTCTATCGAAGGTGTGGCGGGCTCCGAAGCGGCGAACAATGCCGTTACGGGCGGTTCCCTGATCCCGACACTGACACTCGGCATTCCGGGTGAATCTGTCACGGCGGTGCTGATGGGCGGCCTCATTATCCAGGGCCTGACCCCCGGCCCCGAACTCTTTGGCAAGTATGCTACAATGACCTATACGTTCTTCGCAGGTTTTGTGCTGGTCCAGTTCTTCATGCTGGGCATCGGCCTTCTCGGCTGCCGCGGGTTTGCGCAGATCTCCCGCCTGAGCGATGCCATCCTGATCCCGTGCGTTACGGTGCTCTGCTTTGTCGGCTCCTATGCCATCCATAAGAATATTATGGACATCGTCGTCATGCTGTCGTTTGGTATCCTGGGCTACCTGATGCGTAAGTTTGACCTGAACACGGCTGCGGTTGTGCTTGCGCTGATCCTTGGGCCGATCGGTGAAAAAGGCCTCAGGAATGCGCTGCGTACTTCGCGCGGCGATATCAAGGTCCTCTTCTCCTCCGTCGTCTGCTGGGTTCTGATCGGCCTCTGTATTGTCGGCATCCTTTCCCCGATTTTCATGAATAAACTGGAAAAGAAGGCTGAGCAGGAAGCCGTCGCCGGTACCGGTGAGGATATCGAACAGCTCACGGAGGAAGATTCCGTCTGATCCTGAAAATCATTTCACGCATAGCAAAACGGGCAGCTTCGGCTGCCCGTCAGTAAATTGATGAGATTCCTGCCGGAGGCAAACAGGAGGAAACCATGAAATTTGACATCAAAGAAGACAAATTGACAGAGTTCCTACTTGGGCTGGGATTGTTTATAGCGGGTATCATTATGCTCACAAAGAATATATACGTTTCTACTCCCATGTTCAACCATGGCATACGGATCGGCGGGATTTATGTCCGTACCGGTATTTGTGTGATGCCGTTTCTTGTCGGAGCGATCTGTCTTTTCTCCTGGCCTCAGAAGCTATGGCCAAAGATCGTAACCGGAGCCGGATTTCTGTTTATTCTGGGAGTGGCTGTGTTTTCGGTCAATATCCGCGTCCGTGCGGTTCCGCTGGCAAGATGGCTTTTGATACTATTGCTGATCTCGGGTGGGACGGTGCTGATTTTCCGTGCTGTCTACCTGCGCAGAAAGGGGAAAAAGTAAGGGTTCTGTTATCGCAAAGGGAAAAGTTGACCTCTCGCCTGTCTCGCCTGATTCGACCGTCTCGCCCTCGGTTTGTGCAAGCACTTCAATGAGGGCGAAAGGGCAAATCGGGAACCCTGTCGTAAATGCCGGATTGTTATATTGACTTGCAACGGGAAGTGTGGTATAAATACCTTAATTCAACTCGGAGGTTTTTGACCATGAAGCATATTGTTACCCTTAAGACGCGGAATCTGTGCGAGAGTGCTGCCAAGGGCGGTTGCGGCGAATGCCAGACATCCTGCCAGTCAGCCTGCAAGACAAGCTGCGGCATTGCCAACCAGAAGTGTGAAAACACAAACAGCGTAAAGGAAAACAAGTAATCTTTGCAAAGCTGAATGCCGCCTGAAAGGCGGCATTTTTTCTTAACGGGAGAAGGAGAGAACAATGGTCCATTGCTATCAGCTTGGCGGATACAATATCGTACTGGATATCTGTTCAGGGGCTGTCCATGCCGTGGATGAGCTTGCCTATGACATGATACAGCATTATGAAGAGCTGCCGGATGATGTACTGTTCCGACAGATGCGGGAAAGGCATAGTTCCGTGCCGGAGGCGGAACTGCGGGACTGCTATGAGCAGATTATCGACCTCAAAGAAAAAGGACAGCTATTTACCCCTGATGTTTTTGAACCGCTTGCCGGGAAGTTCAAGGAGAAGAGTGCCAATGTGATTAAGGCACTGTGTCTGCATGTTGCACATACCTGCAATCTCAACTGTGCCTACTGCTTTGCAAGCCAGGGCAAGTACAACGGAGAACGTGCTGTAATGAGCTTTGAGGTGGGGAAACAGGCACTGGACTTTCTTGTTGAGCATTCCGGAAAACGGCATAATCTGGAAGTAGATTTTTTCGGAGGGGAACCCCTGATGAATTTTCAGGTGGTCAAGGATCTGGTGGCTTATGCACGTTCCATTGAGAAAAAAGCCGGAAAAAACTTCCGTTTTACACTGACCACCAACGGCATGCTAATTGACGATGATGTAATAGATTTTGCAAATCGGGAAATGAGCAACGTTGTCCTGAGCCTGGATGGCCGTAAAGAAGTTCATGACCGCTACCGTGTTGATTATGCGGGCAACGGGAGCTGGGAACGGATTGTCCCGAAGTTCCAGAAGCTGGTGCAGGAGAGAGGCGGAAAAAACTATTACATGCGGGGTACATTTACCCATCATAACCCGGATTTCCTTCAGGATATCCGGCAAATGCTCAATCTGGGATTTACAGAGCTGAGCATGGAGCCTGTGGTTTGCGCACCTGATGATCCGATTGCTCTTACCGAAGAAGATAAGCTCATCGTGCTCGACCAGTATGAAAAACTTGCAGAGCTCATGCTCGAGCGTGATCGTGAGGGCCGGCCATTCACATTCTACCACTATATGATTGACCTCAGCGGAGGACCCTGCATCTATAAAAGGATTTCCGGCTGCGGCTCCGGCACGGAATACATGGCAGTGACGCCCTGGGGAGATCTGTATCCTTGCCATCAGTTCGTAGGGGATGAGCGTTTCTGCCTCGGCGATATCTGGAACGGGCTGGACAATCCGGAGATTCAGAGTGAGTTTGCCTCCTGCAATGTCTATGCAAAGCCGGAATGCCGTGACTGCTGGGCAAAACTCTATTGCTCCGGCGGATGTGCCGCAAATGCATATCATGCAACCGGAAGTATTACAGGAGTTTATGAAACCGGGTGCGAACTGTTCCGGAAGAGGATGGAATGTGCCATTATGCTTGCAGTTGCGCGTGCCGAAAGGGAAGCAAAAGAATGACGGAGCCGATCTGCAGTTTCGTACAGGAGTATACAAAGGCAGATACTCTCCGTCTGCATATGCCGGGCCATAAAGGAAAGCAGATTCTGGGGCCGGAAACAATGGATATCACGGAAATCACAGGAGCGGATGTGCTTTACTCTTCTGAAGGCATCATCCGACAGAGTGAGGAGACAGCCAGTGCCCTTTTTGGGAGCGCCAGAACCCTGTTTTCTACGGAAGGTTCTTCTCTCTGTATTCGCGCGATGCTGTACCTTGCACGGATGTATGCTTTGTATAGGGGAAGAAAACCGAGCATTCTGGCAGGGCGTAATGCACATAAAGTCTTTCTCAGTGCTGCCGCCTTGCTGGATTTCGACATTGACTGGATTTATCCGGACGGCTCGGAGAGCTTTCTCAGCAGCTGCATCAACCCGGAGCGGCTGGAGAAATCACTTGAGGGGAAAAGCTATGCAGCTGTCTATCTGACGAGCCCGGATTATCTGGGGAACGTTGCAGATCTTGCAGCATGTGCGAAAATCTGCCATCGCCATGACGTGCTCTTTCTTGTTGACAATGCGCACGGTGCCTATTTGAAATTTCTTAATCCTTCCCGCCACCCGCTGGATTTGGGAGCGGATCTCTGCTGTGATTCCGCACATAAAACACTTCCGGTGCTGACAGGAGGCGCTTATCTCCACTTTTCTCAAATCTGCCCGCCGGAGCTCCTGACAGCAGGAGAGCAGGCTATGCGCCTTTTTGCAAGCACAAGCCCTTCTTATCTGATTCTCCAGTCGCTGGACAAATGCAATACAATTCTTTCCGGAAGTTTCCCACAGGAAGCAGCGAAAACTGCCCAAAGACTGGAAAAACTGAAGCAGAAACTCTGGGAAGAAGAATGGCAGATCGTCGGAGATGAGGACTGGAAACTCACCATTGCACCGAAATCGAGAGGAATGACAGGGAAAGAACTGGCAGGCAGACTGGAAAAGCAGAAGATCTTCTGTGAGTTTTCGGACCCGGACTTTCTTGTGATGATGTTTTCACCCTGCAATGCGGAGGAAGACTATGAGAAGATCTATACGGCGCTGAAAAGCCAGCCGAAGTTACCCGCTATCCGGGATATACCTCCGTGCCTTCCTGCTGTCCGACAGATATTGACTCCCCGGCAGGCGATGCTTTCCCCCTTCGAGACGCTCCCCGTGCATTCCTGCCCCGGGCGGATCCTGGCTATGCCGTCGGTTTCGTGTCCGCCTGCGGTACCAATCGTTGTCTGCGGAGAACGTATTACCGAAGAGGCCATTGCGGTGTTTGATTATTATGGGATTCAACAGTGTGATGTTGTTTTGGAATAATAAGTAAATAGTGAGTAAAAATGTTCTCCTGGGATTTCAGGAGAACATTTTTTTTAAATTCAATGCAGCTGCTTTCAGTTCATTTTTACTATAGGAATTGTTTTCATCGGCAAGGAGAGCAGCAACCGCTTCCTTTGTCCCGTTCAGCTGCCCGGTAATCATGGTATCTACGAGCATTGCCTCTGCAGAGACTGTGTGTTCCTTTTTGGAGAACAGATAGGAGTCTTTCACTTCCAGAATAACTGCGTATTCGCCTTTTTCGTAATTCCCCTTTGCAAGGAGCTGCTCTTTGACCTCCGCAGGAGTTCCGCGAAAGCTCATTTCGTGCAGTTTCGTCATATCGTTGCAGAGACAAAGAAGCACGCCAGCATCCTGATCGATCAGGAAGTCCACCAGATCCATGATGCGCTTCGGCGATTCATAAAAGGCAAATGTCTTTGTGTCACCGCGGCGGAGTTTCTCCAGCAGTTTGCGCCGGTCAGCATTTTCGCGGGGGAAAAACCCATAAAAGAGAAAGCTGCTGAGATCAAACCCGGAAATGGAAAGCGCATTTACGGCAGCACAGCAGCCCGGGACACCGATCACGCGAATACCCTCTTCTACAGCAGCTTTGATCAGCTCGTTGCCGGGGTCGGAAATGCAGGGAGTACCCGCATCGGTAATCACGGCAATGCTTTTGCCGGCTTTCATTTCCTGAATGAAGTACCTGGCTTTGCCGTGCTCATTGAATTTGTGGTTGGAAACCAGCCGATTGCGGATACCGAGCTTCCCGAGCAAAACCATCGAACGGCGGGTATCTTCTGCAGCTATCATGTCGCACTCGGACAGAATCTGCTTTCCACGGACGGACATGTCTTTTGAATTGCCGATCGGTGTAGCTACAATGTAGAGTGTTCCCGGCTGGACTGCAGGAAAAGAAAGCTCTTCTGATTCTTCATGCTCTTCCGAGTATTCTATTTCTTCTTTGTATTCTGTTCTTTCTGTCTGATCCTTCAATTTGCTTCTCCCGTTAATTTCCAAATACCCATAAATGTGTAAGCCCGAATGCCTCACGAATGAACATACCAAGTGTATAAATCGGATAACCCGGCGCACCACAGACGCCTGCGGGTTCCAAACCGAGCGACCGCGCCATCATTTTTGCCCGGTATAGATGATAATTGCTGGTGAGAATCGCCACATCATCCGGAGCACATCCCGCTGCTTTGAGTTTTTCCCAGGAAAATGACAGATTTTCCATGGTGGAGGTTGAGCGGTCCTCCAGAATCAGGCGTTCTTCCGCAATCCCGCTGCTGACAAGCCAGTCATGCATACAGAGCGCCTCGGAGATGTTTTCTCCCTTGCCCTGACCGCCACTCAGCACAGCTTTGCTGTCCGGGTACTGCTGCAGATATTCCAGCGCGCTGGTCAGACGGTGATACAGTGAAAGAGAAGGCGTATCTCCATGCACGGCGGCACCCAGCACGATCAGATAGCTCCGCTGCGGATTTTTATCCGTTCTGGCTTCAGAAATGATGAGATGTTCCACCGTACAGAAATAAATCAGTCCGATGCAGGTGATCACCGCGACAAAGCGTTTCAACCCGTCACTCCCGAGATGGAAGACTGCAATCAGAGCTGTGAAGAACAGCAAAGAGACGCTGATATAGCCATATCCTCTCAGGCAGAACTTAAAAAATGCTGCCAGCACGGCAAGGAGAATGCAGACGATTATCCAGGGCTCTATTTTATGCATTGAGTTCCTCCCATCTTTCATAAAGAGGTTCCAGCTTGTCTTCCAGCTCCTTTCGAGCTTCCTCCAGCTCCATCAGGCGGAGATAGTCGCTTGCAGCAGCCTCCGCTTCTGCGTTCAGCTTTGCAATCTGGGCTTCCAGTTTTTCTATTTCACGCTCAATTTTTGCGGAGCTCCTGGCAAGGTCGGGAGCACGCTCAGGCCGGCTGTCCGGTTTCTTTTCTTTGGCTTTTCGGGTGCGGTCAGCCTCGGAAAAGAGACGCTGCCGTTCTCTCCAGTTGAGATAATCCTGATAAGAGCCTTTGTAATCCGTGACAATGCCGTTGCCCTCAAAGGAAAGAATCCGTGTGGCGAAGCGATCGATAAAATAGCGGTCGTGCGAAACAAAAACCAGTGTCTGCTCATAGTCGGAAAGCGCATCCTCAATCCACTCACGGCTGGCAATGTCGAGGTGGTTGGTCGGTTCGTCGAGAATCAGAAGGTTGATGTCGGAACCCATCAGCATGCACAGTTTCAGCCTGCTTCTTTCACCGCCTGAGAGCACACCTACCGGCCGGAGCACATTCTCTCCGCGAAACCCGAAGGCTGCCAAACGATCACGCGCTTCCTGCGGGGAACACCTGCAGTCATAAATCATACTGTCGAGCATGGAGCGGGAATCATTCGAAAAACGCACAATCTGGGGAAGATAAGCGGCACGGATTTGCGGCCCGAGATAGGCAAACCCGCTGTCAGGGGCTTCTTCTCCAACCATGACCTTGATCAGGCTGGATTTCCCCGTTCCGTTGTTCCCTGTGATTGCGACACTTTCTCCGCCGACGATCTCAAGATCCAACCCGGAGAAGAGCTTTTTCTCTCCGTAGCTTTTGGAAATATCCGCCATGACGACAGCTTCATCGCCGGTAAAGCCTGTCTCCCGGAAACGGATGCTGAGCTTTTTCTGTGAGGTCGGGCGTTCGGTTTTTTTCAGCCTTTCGATGCGTTTTTCCATTGAGAAGGCACGTTTGTGCAGCTTGTCGTTGCCCATAAAAGCCCAGAGGTGCATCTGATCGGCAGCTTTTTGCAGCTGGGCGATTTTTGCGGCATCCTTTTCATACTGCTTCTGCTTTTCCTCAAACCGCCGCTGACGTTCCTCCACAAAGAAGCTGTAATTGCCGGAGTAGAATTCCGCTTTCCCGTTCACGATTTCAATACAGCGTTGTGCAACTTTATCCAGAAAGTAGCGGTCGTGCGAAATAGCCAACACGGTGCCGCGAAAGTGAGAAACATACTCCTCGAGCCACTCGGTGGCATGGAGGTCAAGATGGTTCGTTGGCTCATCGAGCAACAGGATATCCGTGTCTTCAAGAATCAGGCGCGCCAGATTGACGCGGGTTTTCTCCCCGCCGGAGAGGTTTTCGAACAACCGTTCGCGCATATCCGGCGTAATATCAAGCCCGTTGGCAACACGGCTCCGCTCGGCATCCGCCTCATATCCCCCGAGACGCTGGAAATCACTCTGCAGGCGGTCATATTCCTGCAGGAGATCATCACTTTCAGCCCCTTCAGAGAGCTGCTGCTCAATTTCTTCCATACGAGCCTGCGCTTTGAACAGATGGCCGTGGGCAGTTTTCAGCACGTCTTCCGTCGTCCAGCCGTCGGGATAGACCGGAATTTGCGAAATCAGGCCGATGCGCTTGCCGGGGGCAATCATCACGCTGCCCTCGTCATAATCCAGCTCACCGGTCAAAATGCGGAACAGGCACGTTTTCCCTGCTCCGTTGATTCCAAGAATTGCAACATGTTCTCCGGACGTGATGTTGAAGCTGAGCCCGTCAAGCACATTGGTGCCTATCTCAAAACCTTTTATTAGTTCGTTTACACTGATATCAATCATTTACGCTGTTCCTGTTTCAAGCATATTCTGAAAAATGTCATTGATCATGAGCCCCGCCGCCCACAGGCCGAATCCGCCTTCCTCAATCACGGCAACAAAAGCATAAGGGTGTTCCTCGTCCTGCAGAAATCCGGTGAACCACGAGTGTGAAGTGCCCGCACCGGTTTCCGCGGTGCCCGTCTTTGCACAGAAGGGGAGACCGTTAAAATCTACCTCTTCTTCATAATGGGATACCACGTTGTTGCGCATCAGCTCCTGCAGCCTTGCAGCAGTGGCAGGGTCGACAAGAGGTGTTGTTTTCCCATTCGACCCGCCTTTGAGGAAAGTCGGTTCCACGAGAACCCCGTCATTCGCAATCGCGGCAACATACCGCAGCATCGTATAAGGACATACCTGGTCGGTAGACTGTCCGATACCGGACCATGCCAGTTCCGGGTCACCGACGAACTCCGTAGGATAGTTCCCGGCGGAGGTGTAGATCCCGTCTATTGTGTGGCCGCTTAAAAAACCGTAATCGGTGACGTACTGCACCATCAGCTTCTGACCAATGTTCATATAGGTCAGCCTGGCGAAAGCGCAGTTGCAGGAATTGGCAAGCGCCTGCTCGAATGTCTGTGTGCCGTGAGCCTCCATGCAGGTAATCTTTACGCCTGCAATGTCCAGTTCCCCGTAACAGTGAAATGTCATTTCCTCCAGATCCGGCACATTCTCGAGCGCAGCGGCCGAGGTGATCAGTTTGAAGGTGGAACCGGGTGTATAAGTTGCCGACAAAGCACGGTTTACATAAGATCCTTCTTCGGGTTCTTCTTCCGGATAGGCCGGATCAATAGAAGGACTGGATACCAGGCAGATCACTTCTCCCGTCCGGTAGTTCATCATCATAACCGTCCCTTTGCCGTACTGGCTGAGCAGGCGATAGGCATAGTTGTTTGTTTCCGCATCGATGCCCAAGGAGAGAGAGCTGCTTTTTTCGTTTATGATACCGTGTAGAAAATCATAGTCGGAAGCACTGCCCCAGAAATGGGTCAGGAGCCCGGTACCGGTCATCCCAATATAGTCACCCGTAACATGATAGTTGGCCACGCGGGTTGGCCAGTCTTTGGCATATACACGAGCCTCCCTGTTAAAAGCTGCCAGCATGACATCGTTTCGGTCAAGCAGTTCTCCCTCGGCCTCCGGATTGAACATCGAGAAATACATCGCCCATTTTCTGCCGTGCAGGTAATCTTCTTTTACGAACCAACACATACCCGTGATTACCAGGGCGGCGATCAGGAAGACGGAAAGAGCCCGGCTGCTGATTTTTTTCATAGGTGCCGCTCCTTCTCCTCAGGAGGTTGCGTTTTGCCCCAGGAAACCACTTCGATACCGTGCTGCTGATCCCACGTCAGAATCCGATTGACGGGATTGACGGCAAAACTTGCTCCGCGCCGGTTGTCAGTGGCTTTCAGGAAGGCAAGCAGCATCCAGCATCCGAGAAGTGAGCTTCCGCCTCGAGAGACGAACGGGAAGGTGACACCCGTAAATGGCAGAAGATCCAATGTTCCGAAAACGTTAAGTGCAAGCTGCACAAGCATCAGTGCAGAGGCAGCGCAGGCTGCAATGGCATAATAGGCAGAGCGCCCGTTTCCTGCACAGCGGATAGCGAAGAACGCCATCAGAATGACGGCAACGACCATGCAGATGGCGATGATCAGCCCCTGCTCTTCGCAGATATAGGCAAAAACCATATCTGTATCACTCGCGGCAATACCGCGCAGCCATCCGGCTCCGGCTCCTTTGCCGAGAAGGCCTCCTGATGCTGCTGCAGAGATGGAGCGCGTCTGCTGATATCCGGCACCGTATACATCGTCCCACACATGGCCCCAGACAGCAAAACGCCTGGCAATGTACGGCCGGATGGATACGGCGAGAAATCCCGCCAGCAGCGCACCCGTGACAGCAAGCAGCACCGTTGCCAGAGAACCGGAACGCATAAAAGAGATCACAAGAAATGTGATGAAAAAAATAAGAGCTGTACCAAAATCCCCTATCAGGGCGAGGGCGATCACACAGGCGGCGGAAAAGAGAATGAAGGAGTACAGGTTCCGCTTCATATAAAGCGCATCGAGGGTGGCGGCTCCCACATAAATATAAAATGCTTTCACCAGCTCAGATGGCTGAAAAGAATACCCTCCGAATTCCAGCCAGCTTTTGGCACCGTTGATACTGTCGCTTGTGGCGATGTTCAAAGCCAAAAGCCCCAGCGCGAGCACGGCGACAGGGATGCGCATGGCATTTGTGCGTTTGAGGTTGCTCATCCACCAGCCGGAAAAAAGAAACAGCAGCACAGAAGCTGCAATCAACAGGACCTGTTTGTAGAGATCCTCCGGAACTGCGGAAGCTGCAACGGAGAGTCCGAGCGTCGTCAGATAAAAAGCGAGAATTTCAATCTCGAACCCCATGCGGTTCATCAGGCGCATCGCCTCATAAACACACCATTCCAGAACGATCAGGACAGCAAAAGCCAGTATGATTGAGGGGAGATCAGCCCGCCGTGCGCTGAAAGAATGCTGCAGCAGTAAAAAAAGCTGCAGCAGCGTCAGTTCTGCGAGTGTGACTGCGGGATGAACGAGAATTCCGGCTCCGGTTCGTTTCTTTTCATTTCTCTGCCGTTGCTCGGTGCTGATATTCAGAAAACGCACACAGCTTCCTCCGAGATTTACGGTGTCCCCGTGCTGTAATGCTATCCCAGCCTCCGGAACCGGGACACCGTTTACCCAAACGCCTCCGTTGGAGAAAACATCAAAAACAGACCACAGACCTTTATCCGTACGTTTAAGCACTGCATGAATCGGGCTGATCCCTTCGCCGAAGAGGCGGAGATCTGCAGAGCGGGTGCGTCCGATCAGGTTTTCCCAATGGTGCACGGGTACATTCTCTTCCCCTGCACGCAGATAAGCCCAGGTTTCTAGTTCCGTCTTTCCGCTAAGCAGAGAGCGCAGGTTCCTGATTAGGATGATGACCGACAGGAACAGGACTGTATATTTGGAAATACTGAACATATAATCCGTAAACACTGCCGGTCACCTCCTTTTCACTTTTAATCTTCAAAGAAGGGAAGAAACTTCCCCTTAAAACTCCAATACTCTCAGCATTCTCACCAGCGTGAGGCGGTTACGAATTGCAGCCGAGATTGGCAGAATCTCCTCAGAAAGTGCAGGGTCAATCCCAATGTGCTCAGGCAGATATCTGCAGCCGCAGTTCTTGTAGAGCTTTTCGAGCGTCTCGGGAGCCGGAATGGTGCTGATCAGATTGCGGATATCCTCCCAGCGGTCCACAATGTTCTGCGGATCGAAGGTTGCAAGAATGTCGTTTGCATTTTCCTTTTCAATTCCGGCAGCAAGCCGTGCGCCGAACTTTTCGCCAATCCATTCCTTTGTAAGGGGCTCAAAGGGCTTTGCTTTCGGAGTGAGCTTTGCCAGCTCATGGTATTTCTTCGCACACAAATAAGTCCCCACGCCGACGCATTCACCGTGGATACCCTCGGCTTTCTCAAAGCGCGGCGGCTTCATCTCGACCAGATGGGCAATCAAGTGCTCTGCACCGGAGGCTGCTCTGGAATGGTCAAGAAGCTGCATAGTCAGGCCGCTGAGCATCTGGGCCATGGTCATCGCCTCAATGTCTGCTACGCCTGTATCTGCATAGACGTCGGCTGCATTGCGCATGATATGGAGTGCCTGATCTGCAAGTTCAGCCACCATCGGGCAGTAGTGCTCCCCGTCGACCAGGTGAGAAATACGCCAGTCGACCAGGGAGATGTACTTTGCCAGGATATCATTGATTCCGCTCGCAACGAGGCGGGCCGGTGCCCCCTTGATAATGTCGAGGTCGGCTACAACAAGGATCGGGGCGCACATCGGAATGGATTTTTTCTGCCCTTCCAGGATGACAGAGCAGATGTTTGCCGTAAAGCCGTCGGAACTGGCAAGGGTCGGCACAGCAACAAACGGGATGCCGAGTTTATAAGCGGGGTAACGGCCGAAGTCCATGATAGTTCCGGCCCCGAAAGCAACGATGACTTCCGGTTTGTCAAGATCTTTCATCATTTTTTCGATGAGGATGTCTTCCGAGCGGAGGCCGTTGGCATCCAGTACGATCTCCTGATCACAGGGGAGATGCTTGCCTTCCGTGAGGCGATACACGTTGGTATCATAAACAACGGTGCGGCGCTTTCCGGCGAGGCCTACTGCCTCCATATACTTTTCGAAGTTGGCCAGAGCATTGTACTCCACAACCACCATTTTGGTTTCCAGTGTGTGCTCAAGGCCGCATACACATTTGCCTGTGTACTGATCGCAGTTCATAATCATCTGAAGTTACCTCTTTATAAATATTTTTTTGCCTTTCTTTCCCGGAACAGACAACTGTTTCTATTTTAATCTGTAAATCAAAAAAAGGCAATAGTATGCCACTTCTTTTATTTCTTCTTTTTGCATATCTTGACGGATTTTGCGTAAAATGGTAAGCTAAGAACATCAGGAATAATGTATTGCCGATTCAGGCAGGAAGGATAGCGAGCATGAGTATTATCACAGTGGTCGGAGCCGGAATGATGGGCTCGGCCATGAGCTTCCCCGCGAGGGATAACGGGCATGAAGTCCGCCTTGTCGGGATTCATAACCGCGAGAATATTGAATCCATCCGCAGCAGCGGATACCATCCGACGCTGAAGCGGCAGCTTCCTGATGGCGTAAAAGCCTGTCATCTCGATGGTCTTGCCGAGGCGCTTGAAGGGGCAGACGTGATACTCTGCGGCGTAAGCAGTTTCGGCATTGAGTGGTTTGAAGAGAATATCGTTCCTCTTGTGCCGGAAGGGATCCCGGTGCTGTCTATTACAAAAGGCCTGGAAAAAGACGCTGACGGGAACCTCGCTCCCTTCCCGACGGGCATTACGGAAAGAGCTCTTGCACGCGGGCAGTGCATCTGCTTTAACGCGGTCGGCGGCCCTGTAACAAGCTATGAGCTGGCGGATCGGCAGCAGACCCATATCTGCTTCTGCGGTACAGACATGGAAGTCCTGAAAAAGCTGAAAGCCATCTTTTCCACTGATTATTACCACATCAGCCTGACGACGGATGTTGCCGGCCTGGAGACGGCAGTTGCCATGAAAAATGCCTATGCACTCGGTGTTTCTCTCGCCGTGGGCATCAACAACGTCCAGTACGGGAAAGACGGTATGCAGCATTATAATCCGCAGGCGGCCCTTTTTGAACAGGGCGTTCGCGAAGCCGGGCGGATCATTCGCTACATGGGCGGAATGCAGGAAACGGCAATGTTCTTTGCAGGTGATCTGTATGTCACCATTTTCGGGGGAAGGACCCGCCTGCTCGGCACACTTCTCGGAGAGGGGAAAACCTTTGCCCAGGCAAAGGAGATGCTCTCCGGGATCACGCTGGAGTCTGTCGCCATTGCGACGCGTGTGGCGGAAGCAGTCCGCCAGATGGAAGGGAAGGGCAAGCTGAACGGAGAAGATTTCCCACTGCTGATGCATGTGGACGATATTATTTCTCACGGTGTAAGCCTTGCAATTCCCTGGGAAAAGTTTGAAACTGTCATTGAAAAGGATAACTTATAATGGAGGATAATTATGTTAGCAGAACTCAGAGAACAGGTTCTTGAAGCAAATCTTTTGCTTCCCAAACACGGGCTTGTCACCTTTACCTGGGGCAATGTGTCGGGAATTGACAGAGCTTCCGGGCTCTTCGTCATCAAGCCGTCCGGCGTCTCTTATGATGAGATGAAAGCGGAGGATCTTGTCGTATGCGATCTTGAGGGCAATGTTGTAGAAGGGCGTTACAAACCATCCAGCGATACACCAACGCATATTGAACTCTACAAGGCTTTTCCGGAAATCGGCGGCATCGTGCATACGCATTCCCGCTGGGCGACTTCTTTTGCACAGGCCGGCATGGATATCCCGGCGCTCGGCACAACCCAGGCGGACTATTTCTACGGTGCAATTCCCTGCACCCGCCCGATGACGGATGAAGAAATCCGCGGTGCCTATGAAAAAGAGACGGGCAAGGTTATTGTTGAAACGTTTGCGGGCAAGAGCGCGAAGGATCTTCCCGGTGTCCTCGTGTACAGCCACGGCCCCTTTGCCTGGGGCACGGACGCCCTCAATGCGGTGCACAACGCTGTTGTGATGGAAGAAGTTGCCTTTATGGATTACCATGCCATGACGCTCAACCCCGCCCTCGGCCCCATGCAGCAGACCCTGCTGGACAAGCACTATCTGCGCAAGCACGGAGCAAACGCCTACTACGGCCAGGGCTGATTATTTTATAAAGGAGAGTATTCCATACTATGAGTGAATGCAATCATGATTGCTCAAACTGCGCCGAGAAGTGCTCGGATCCGGTGGATTTCCGTAAGTATCTGCACGAAGGTGCATCGGTAAAAAAAGTTATTGCGGTTGTAAGCGGAAAAGGCGGCGTGGGCAAATCCCTCGTTACATGCATGCTTGCGGCTGAAATGCAGCGCCGCGGGTATCGTGCCGCCGTGCTGGACGCTGATATCACCGGGCCTTCCGTTCCTAAGTCCTTCGGCCTCAAAGAGCATGCCACCAGCAACGGGGAAGTGCTCTTCCCGGAACTCACGGAAAACGGCACACAGGTAATGTCCATCAACCTGATTCTTGACAGTGAAAACCAGCCTGTCGTCTGGCGCGGACCCGTCATTGCCGGTGCCGTAACCCAGTTCTGGACGGATGTTCTCTGGGAGGATGTTGATTTTATGTTTGTCGATATGCCTCCCGGCACTGGAGACGTTCCTCTTACCGTTTTCCAGTCTCTTCCGGTCGATGGTGTTATTATTGTGACAAGCCCGCAGGATCTTGTGAAGATGATAGTGGAAAAAGCCGTCAACATGGCAAATATGATGAATATTCCGGTGCTGGGCATTGTAGAGAACATGTCCTACTTCAAATGCCCCGACTGCGGAAAAGAACATGCCATTTTCGGCGAGAGCAAAGTAGGCGCTATTGCCGAAGAATTCGGCATTGACAACACGGCTCGCCTGCCGATCGATCCCGCTGTCGCATCACTCGTCGATGCCGGCAAGGTTGAGTTGGTCAGCGGTGAAGCCCTCTCCGCTTTTGCGGATAAAATAGAACACGGATGCGGTTTCTCGCACTGATTCTCTCCGCGCTGCTCCTGTCAGCCTGTCTGACTGGATGCGGCATGCAGGAACCTGCCGCTCCAGCTGTATCGGAAGAGCCCGAGCCAACCCCTGCCCCCGTCATTGCTTATGAAGCGGACGTGGCGAAGATTGGCGCCGGGCTTTCTGTGCTTACACCTCTGTGCGCTGTGGATGGCGGATTTTACTGCGCCTCCTACGAAAAAACAGGGGAAGACATCCCTGAGGCGGTTGTACAGGAGGCTAAGCGCAAAAAAACCGAGGTATACAATGACGGGCGCTATGACGTTTATGGCACCGGGCTTTGTTTTCTTGCAGATGACGGCACGCTCGAACCGCTTGAGGAATATACCGGGCTTGCCCCTGAGGAAAACGCTGAAAACTGGAAGGAATTTGCCTGCCTCACTGTGATAGAAAAGCTTTGCCCGGATAAAGACGGGGACATCATCACGCTGGAATACAATATCGTCAGCGGGAACAGCACACCTCCTAACCGGGCCGACAGGGTGATCGGGAAGAACTATCTGGAGTATCATACTCTCTGGTATGTCCGTACTCTGGGTGCTGACGGTGCAGAACTGAAATCCGAATCCTTCGGAGAGAACGCAGAGAAGGCTTCTGCCCGGTTCCGTTCACTCACCAGAAAGGGAAATATGCAGGTACAGATTGCTCCGGAGGAAGTTCCGTTTTCCTGGGAAGGCGTCGGCATTTCACGCTCGAGTGTCCTTTCCGACATCAAGGTGAGGGAAGACGGTTCCTACTGTTTTGTAACCGGGAGCTCGGAAGGGGCGGATGCAGTGGCTGCAATTACCCTTCGGGAGCAGAAAGAAGAGAAGATTCGGCTTCTGCTGGCAGCACCGGTGGAAAGCTCCCTGCTTGCAGAGGCGATCGACACGTTTCACGCCTCCCAAAAGAACTGCTGTATTTCGGTGATTCCTTTTTCGGAGGAGGATGCCGTTCCGGAGGCGGATTTGTATCTCCTCTCCGCTTCTCAACTTGATCGGCTGGGCAGGGAGGGACTTCTGGCAGATCTCTATCCTTATCTTGATGCGGAAAAGAGACTCGGCCGGGATGACTTTTTCCCGTCCGTTCTCCGTGCACTGGAGAGAGATGGTGCCCTCCTTTCAACAGGTGCTGGCATGAGCTTCGACACCGTGATCGGAGCTTCTTCCCTGGTCGGGGAAGAGACAAGCTGGTCGTATGAGGAATTTCTCTCAGCCTGGTCCGATCTCGGGCTGGGAACCGATGCCTTTGAGGCTTACATGACCTGTGAGGATATCCTCTCTGCCTGCCTCAGGCTGGATCTGGACACTTTTGTAGATCGCGATACCGGTTCGTGCAGTTTTAGCGGAGAGAATTTCATGAAGCTGCTCTATTTTACCGGAAACTTCCGCCGCAGCTATGATTTCGGCAGTCATGCCTGGTCGGATGCCGATAATTCCGATCTCCGCATCCGAAACGGGAAACAGATGCTTCTGGAAAAGCATCTCACCGGTTTCCGGGATGCGATTCTCTGCGGATATGAGTTCTCGGAAGATATCACCTTTGTCGGTTATCCCACTCTGGGCGAAGCGGGCAGCCGGATGACTGTTTCCACACTGGAAACCGGCTATAATCTCTCCATGGGAGCATCATCGCAGCACAAAGACGCCGCATGGAGTTTCCTCCGCGCCTTCTTTACGGAAAAGTACCAGAAAGACTACTGGTATTTCCCTACAAATATCCATGTCTTCAACCGCCAGCTTAATGACGCCATGAAAACGGAACCGCTGCTGGATCAATGGGGCAATCCTGTCGTCAACCGGCAGACCGGGGAACCTGCCATCAAAAGTGTTGGCACTGTCTATCTCAGCAATTATGTGGAGATTAACCTTTATCCGCTTACTGAAAACGAAGCGGAAAAACTTGTCAGCCTGGTGACGGAAGGAGCGAAATCCTGCATTCCTGACGAAGCGCTCATTTCTCTCATCCTGCAGAACGTTTCCGGTTACTATGCCGGCACCCAGTCACTGGAAGAAGCTGCTGTGCAGGTGCAGCAGGCTGCCGAAATCTATCTCGCTCCGCCTGCTTTGCCGGCAGAAGCCGAAAGCTGAACAGAAAAAACAGCCGCTCGTGTTTCAAAAACACCGCGGCTGTTTTAGTACATATTCAGTCTGGTTTTCCTTACACTGAAAAAGCTCGCGACATAGCAATGAATCGAGGTGCTATGTTGTCTTTGCGAGCAGCTCAGCGATCTCCAGCAGATCTCTGACGACGGCCGCCTCACATCCAACCGGCATAACAGGGCTATCCGGGACCAGATACAGGATGCTTCGGATACCCGCGTTTTCCGCCGCTTCCACATCGAGCTTCCGGTCTCCAACGTAATAGGTGCACTCCGGATTAAGCCCGTACTTTTCTACAAAGTATGTGATGGCGTCCGGTGCCGGTTTTCGAGGGAATCCGCTCAACGCGGTCAATACCTCCGTGAAGTACGGGGTCAGCCCGTTCCGGTCGAGAATTGCCTGGCAGGAAGCACCCCTGTGTGTATAGACGAAGTTCCTGTGCCCGAGGTCGCAGAGTGCTTTCAGCGTCTCCAGGGCGTGGCGGATCGGGCGGATTGCCTCGATACGGCTGTCATTGAGCCGGTTAAAATGTGCTTTGATCGGTTTCGGATCCAGCCCGAGCTCAGCAGCTGCTTCTTCGAGAAGAGTTCCCACAGAGGTGCGGATTACCTTGTCATGGATCTCCTCCTCACTGTACGAAAGCCCCAGCCCGTCACACACTTCTTTTGCCGCGGGCACAATAGCAGGGTACGAATCCACCAGCGTCCCGTCCATATCCCAGATCAATGCACAGAGTTGTTTCATCGCACCAATCACTCCTTCGCTTCCATCACGGCTTCAATTACCTTGCAGAATTCCGGCAGTTCCCGCTTCATGCGTACAAAGCGCCCGTCCCTGTGGAGAAATATATGTTCCGATTTTGCCGTGCAGACCGTTTCACCCTTCCGGTTCAGCATTTCGTACGTTAAAGCCAGCACAACACCATTGAAGGCTGTAATCGCAACTGTAATGCTGATCTCATCCTCAAAAGTAGAGGGATGCTTATACTCGCAGGCCACTGATTTTACCGGAGAAAGGACATCATTCTCTTCCATTTCACCGTAGGGGAAGCCCAGCTGATCCATAAAATCGATGCGAGCCTCTTCCATCCAGTGGAGGTAGTTGGTGTGATGGGTTACACCCATCCTGTCCGTTTCGTAATACTGCACTTTGTGAAGGTATGGTTTCATAAAACTGCCCCTTTATCCGATTCTTATTAAAGATTCTACCCGATTACACCCTTCGTTGCAACAGAAACTTGCCAAAGGAAAGAAAAAGTAAACGGCAGAAGCAGCACTGCCTGTGCGGGATTTCAGGTTCCTGACGGATTCCCTTGAAAAGCACAGTTTTCAATGCTATAATTCTATCATCAAATAAGGAAAGGAGTACGCTATGAATTTGTATACAGGTGTCATCATCCTGACAGAGCTTCTGATGATCACCATGACGATTCATGTGATCGGCTACTCCGGCTTTACAAAAAAACAGAAAACGTGGTATATCATTACTTTCATTTCCATCATGTTCAGTGCAGCGGCGGAATGCATAGCCGTCCGGTTTGATGCTAAAGGAGCTGTGTTCAGGATTCCTTTGACAATGCTCACGGTGCTACAGTTTTCACTCACGCCTTTCCTTCCCGTGTTCTTTGCCGGGGCACTCGGAATGCATCGTGAAGCCAAGTTTGTGGGAGTTATCTTTTCCGTCAACGTGCTTGCAGAGATCATTTCTGCGCCGTTCGGATGGATCTTTTATTTCGATTCGGTCGGGAAATACGTCCGCGGACAATACTATATCCTGTATGAACTATTCTATGTGATCAGCCTGCTGTTTCTGGTTATAGGCCTGTTTTTCGTCAGCAGAAGGTTCCGGCGGCGGGATGTCACCACCATCGTAATGGTCGTTGTGGTCATGGTGTCGGCTATCATTCCGCTCATCCTGTACAAGATCTACACCGACTACCTTGGCATCGCTATGAGCGCATGCCTGTGTTATATCTATTATAACGACCTTATTCAGGAGGACATTCAGGCCGAGCTCTGTGCCAACCAGGAAAAGCTCTCAAAAATGCGCGAGCAGGAGAAAGAATCTGCCCTCCGTATGGAAGAGATGCGTGCAGAAAAGCAAAGGCAGGATTACGAAGCCAGACTTCTGAAGCTGGAGAAGGAAGCAGCTGACCAGGCAAATCAGGCCAAGAGCGACTTTCTGGCGAATATATCCCATGAGATCCGCACGCCGATTAATGCCGTTTTAGGTATGAATGAAATGATTCTGCGAGAGACTGCCCAGATTCAGACCGGCGTTCTGTCAGACCGGCAGCTGGAAGCCTTTAATAATATTCGTGTCTATGCCGGCAACATAGAAAGTGCGGGGAATAATCTCCTCTCGATCATCAACGATGTTCTGGATTTCTCCAAAATCGAAGCCGGGAAGATGGAGATCAAAGAGGCGGAATACAAGCTGAGTTCTGTCCTGAATGACGTCTGCAACATGGTCTTTTTCCGGGCAAAGGATAAGGGCCTGGAATTCTCGGTTGATCTGGATGAAACCATCCCGGACTGCCTGTATGGCGATGAAGTCCGCATCCGGCAGATCATCACCAACTTGCTGAACAATGCCGTCAAGTATACCGATCAGGGCAGTGTCCGGCTTGTTATCCGTGCCGATGGAAAGCCGTGGATAGCGGGGGACGTTCTCACTCTGTCTGTTTCTGTCAAAGATACAGGCATGGGGATCCGAGAAGAAGACCTTGACAAACTCTTTGCCAAATTTGAAAGAGTCAATCTGGAAAAGACAAGCACTGTCGAGGGAACCGGGCTCGGGCTTGCCATTGCGCAGAAGCTGCTTTCCATGATGAATGGTGATATTCATGTGGAAAGCGTATACGGACAGGGCTCGGAGTTTATCATTCACATTCCGCAGAAAATTGTGTCTGTTGGACCGGTCGGAGATTTCCAGACCAAATTCGAAGAGAATATTCTGGAAACTCCGGCATATCATGAGAGCTTTCGTGCACCGGATGCCCACATCCTGATTGTGGATGACACACGCATGAACCTCACGGTAGCAGTAGGTCTCCTAAAAAAGACAGAGATCCGGATCGATACAGCTGTCAGCGGAGAGGAATCGATCGAAGTTGCCCGGGAAGTTCCGTATGATCTGATTTTGATGGATCAGCGTATGCCGATCATGGACGGTACTGAAGCCCTCCATTGTATTCATGAGCAGGCTGACGGAGCAAACCGGAAGACGCCCGTGATCTGTCTGACAGCAGATGCAGTAAAAGGCGCAAGGGATCGCTATATTGCAGAAGGCTTTACGGATTATTTGACGAAGCCGATCGACGGAAAAGCCCTGGAAGAGATGATCAGAAAGTATCTCCCTCAGGAGAAGCTGATCCTGGAGAGTCAGGATAGCCTGCCACCTGATGCCGCAAAGAGTTTCCCTGCAGATGATTTGTACAAAGCGCTCACGGCTGCCGGCGTCAAAGCGGATGTGGGGCTGCGCTATTGCCAGGAGGATCCTGCTCTGTATCAGTCTCTTCTGAAGGAATATGTGCAGAGTGCAAAGGACAAGATGCGTGATCTTCAGCAATATTATGATGCAGAGGACTGGAAGAACTACGGCATTCTGGTTCATTCCCTGAAGAGTACTTCCCGGATGATCGGTTCGGAGGAATTGGCAGAAATGGCTGCCGCTCTGGAGGAAGACAGCAACCAGAAGGAGGCGGACAGGATCCGTCTGGGACATGCTGAAATGATGGAGAAGTATCACACCCTGGTGGATGCCATAGCCGTGTATGTCGGTGATGACGAACAGCCTCCGGAGGACGATGATATTCTGGAATTCCTGCCGGACTGATCTTTTATTCTCAATAGTAAAACAGCAGAGGCTGCTCCACCTGTAATATGGTGATGCAGCCTCTGCTGTTTTTGCCAGGGATTATCTTCCAAGTTTATTCTCTCCCTCGTCAGCCCCTGTCAGGTCTTTTGAAAACTTGAAGTGGAAATTTTTCATGCCCTCGCGGGAATAAAAGCGGTGCGTATCCTTCCGCAGCTGATTGCAGGCAACCTCAATCTGAATGCAGCCGTTTTCTTTCGCTCGTCCGGCGGCATATGCTAGGAGATCTTTTCCGATTCCCCTGTTGCGGTATCCTGCTTTCACAACAAATTCCATGATTTCCGCAATACGTGCAGTATGGTGAAGCTGCTCCTCATATCGCAGGTTGAGTACGGCAATTACATTCCGGTCTTCCTCACAGACAATGCATTCATAATTCGGATCATTAAGCTGATTCCTGAAAATGTCGGCAAAAGCACGATAGGGGAGCAGCGTTGCTTCCATATCACAGATCATTTCATATACATCCTGACAGTCATCCATAGTTGCGGTTCTGGTCGTCAAGGCATTCACCTCCCCCGAAAGGATTCTATCCGATTCCTAAAACTTCTGCAACAAAAAAGTGGATAAAATCAAAAATTTATTATCTAAAAAAGGGAAGAAAAAGCGGGCAGCCGGCGGGCTGCCCGTAAAGCTGTTTTGTATCTTTTTTATTTTGCGTAATCTACGGCTTTTGTCTCACGCAGCACGTGAACCTTGATCTGGCCGGGATAAGTCATTTCCGATTCGATCTTCTTTGCAATATCTCTTGCGAGAAGGACCATCTGGTCTTCCGAGACCTCTTCGGGTTTTACCATGATGCGGATCTCACGGCCGGCCTGAATGGCATAAGAGCTTGCAATACCGGGGAAGCTGCGGGAAATCTCTTCCAGCTTTTCCAGACGTTTGACGTAGTTTTCAATGTTTTCACGGCGGGCACCCGGGCGGGATGCGGATATCGCATCTGCAGCCTGAACGAGGCAGGCGACCACGGTATGCGGTTCAACATCGTTGTGGTGTGCCTCCACCGCGTGAATGACATCTTCGCTTTCCTTGTATTTGCGCAGAATGTCAACGCCGATGGTGACGTGAGAACCTTCAACTTCATGGTCAATGCTTTTGCCGATATCATGCAGCAGGCCTGCACGCTTTGCCGTGTTGACATCGACACCGAGTTCCGATGCCAGAAGCCCGGCAATGTGGGAAACCTCAATGGAATGATTCAGCACATTCTGGCCGTAACTTGTGCGGTAACGCATACGGCCAAGCAGTTTTACAATTTCCGGATTCAGGTTGTGAATACCTGTCTCCAGCATGGCGCGTTCGCCTTCGGATTTGACAGTTGCATTGACCTCGCGCTGGGCTTTTGCAACCATTTCTTCAATTCTGGCCGGGTGAATCCGCCCGTCCTGAATCAGCTTTTCCAGGGCAAGCCTTGCAACTTCACGGCGTACGGGATCAAACCCGGACACGGTAATGGCTTCCGGTGTGTCGTCGATAATGAGGTCACACCCGGTAAGGGTTTCGATGCTGCGGATGTTGCGTCCTTCACGGCCAATGATGCGGCCTTTCATCTCGTCGTTGGGGAGGGGAACAACAGAGACGGTGATTTCGCTGGAATGATCGGCAGCACAGCGCTGGATCGCTGTGGAGACAATTTCTTTGGCAAGTTCGTCTGCATCGTCTTTCATCTGCTGCTCGATTTCCTTGACCTTCATGGCCATTTCATGCGTGCAGTCATCTTTCACGGTGTTGATCAGATAAACCTTTGCCTCTTCGGTACTGAAGCCGGAGATTTTTTCCAGCATCTCCAGCTGACTCTTTTTCAGAGATGCAACTTCCTGCTGCTGCTGTTCAATGGCAGCGATCTTGGCATTGAGAGAATCCGTTTTCTTCTCGATTGCATCTGTTTTGCGGTCGAGCGCTTCCTCCTTTTGCTGCAGGCGGTGTTCCTGCTTTTTCAGCTCGGAACGGCGCTCCTTTTCTTCCCGTTCATACTCGGAACGGTTTCTGTGTATTTCTTCCTTTGCCTCCAGGAGAGCCTCCTTTTTCTTGCTCTCCGCACTTTTTATTGATTCATTGATAATGCGTTTCGCTTCCTCTTCGGCGCTGCTGATTTCTCTCTCGCTTACCTTCTTCCGGTAAAGAAATCCGAGAACAAATCCTGCGACCAGGGCTGCCAACGCTAATACGATCCATAAAACAGTGGACATTGTCAGTAAACACACCTCCTTCTTTTCAAAATTCGCAGGGGTGGTACTACCGTGCTGGGATATTTGTGAGCGGTGCGCTCCTGCATAAATCCTCACAAGAACGCATATAGATTGAAGACAGGCACGCGCGAGGGCTTATGTAAAATCCGGCCTGTCCGAAACTGAAAGATAATATTTTCCCCGATCCTCCCCGGAACGGGGCTGTAATATTAACCGATTGATTATATAACAAAGAAAGGGAATATGTCAACTGCTTATTCAACAAAAAAATCAACTTTACTTGATTAAAAAATTGTGAATTTGTTCGCGCAAAGACAGGAAAGGATTGCAAGTTTCCGTTCCTTGGAGTAAAATAAAACTGCAAATCCAAAAACATGTTAAGGAGATCTGACAGAATGAAAGTTATCATCCAGAAAGACTATGACAAAATGTGCCGTTGGGCAGCCAATCATATCATCGAAGCCATCAACAGCCACAAGGGAGAGAAACCCTTTGTGCTTGGTCTGCCAACGGGTTCTTCTCCTCTCGGTGTATACAGAAATCTGATTGAAGCCAACAAAGCGGGCAAGGTGAGCTTCAAAAACGTCGTCACATTTAATATGGACGAATATGTGGGACTCCCGCACGAGCATGACCAGAGCTACTGGTATTTCATGCATGATAATTTCTTTGACCATGTTGATATTCCTGCGGAGAATATCAATATTCTCAACGGCATGGCAGAAGATCCGGAGGCGGACTGCGCAAGATATGAAGAAAAGATTGCCGCCATGGGCGGGATTGACCTTTTCATGGGCGGCTCCGGGGTCGACGGGCACATAGCTTTCAATGAGCCGTACACCTCCCTCACCTCCAGAACCGGCGTCAGAGATCTCACGGAGGACACAAGAATAGTTAATTCCAGATTCTTCGGCAATGACCCCGAGAAGGTCCCGGCAAAGGCACTGTCCGTCGGGGTAGGTACGGTGTGTGACTCCCGCGAGGTCCTGCTGCTCATTAACGGCCACAACAAGGCAAGAGCCCTTGCCCACTGCGTGGAAGGCGGCGTAAGCTCGAAGTGGACGATTTCGGCTCTCCAGAATCACAACAATGCGTGGATCGCCTGTGATGAGGCTGCCTGCGGGGAACTGAAGGTAGACACCTATCGCTACTTCAAGGACGTCTACGCCGGCGAGATCCTCTGAGGAGACTGATATGGGCAATTTTCAACCGGGTTCCCCTGGATTCTGGCTCATCATAATGGTGGTCATGCTCATCGTGGAAGCCCTGGTTCCGGGCCTTGTCTCGATATGGTTTGCGCTTGGAGCGCTTGCCGCACTGATCGGGGCTGTAGGCGGGCTGCTGATGCCGGCGCAGATTGTGCTGTTCCTGCTGGTTTCTGTTGCCGCACTGATTGCCACGCGACCGCTCGTCAGGAAATATGTCAACAGCAAAACGCAGCACACCAATGCCGACAGGATTCTCGGCCAGGAATGCGTCGTGACGGAGCAGATTGATAATCTGGCCGGGACGGGCGAAATAGCCGTCGGCGGCAAGAGGTGGACGGCCAGGTCGGCCGACCAGTCCGTTATCCCCAAAGAGGCCTGTGTGGTCGTTGAAAGAATTGAGGGAGTTAAAGCAATTGTGAAGATCCGGGATGGATCAGGGAGGTAAATATGCAGATATTTTTGATTGTTCTTCTTATCCTGGCGGTCATTATTATTACGCGGATCCGCATCGTCCAGCAGGCAAAGGCGTATGTGATTGAACGCCTCGGCGCGTACAAAACAACCTGGGGTGTCGGTATCCATTTTCTGATTCCGTTCATTGAGCGCGTGGCAAAGGTCGTCTCTCTGAAAGAGCAGGTGGCGGACTTCCCGCCTCAGCCTGTTATCACAAAAGATAACGTCACCATGCAGATCGACACGGTTGTTTACTTCCAGGTGACCGATCCGAAGCTCTTTACCTATGGTATTGAGCAGCCGATGATCGCCATCGAAAATCTCTCCGCAACGACGCTGCGTAACATCATCGGTGAGCTGGAGTTGGACGAATGTTTGACCAGCCGCGATGTGATTAACACCAAGATGCGCGCGATTCTGGATGAAGCCACCGACCCGTGGGGCATCAAGGTAAACCGTGTGGAGCTGAAGAATATCCTTCCACCGGAGGCTATCCGCAATGCGATGGAGAAGCAGATGAAGGCCGAACGCGAGCGCCGTGAGGCGATCCTGCGTGCAGAAGGTGAAAAGCAGTCTGCCATTCTGGAAGCGGAAGGCGAAAAAGAAGCCGCCATTCTCCGTGCCGATGCGAAAAAGCAGCAGCAGATTCTGGAAGCACAGGGCGAAGCAGAAGCTCTTCTCACCGTTCAGCGCGCTACTGCCGAAGGCATCAAGCTGATCAACGAAGCGGCTCCTTCCGATGCAGTGCTGAGGCTGAAATCTCTTGAAGCCTTTGCCTCGGCAGCAAACGGGTCTGCCAACAAGATCATCATCCCGAGCGAAATTCAGGGGATTGCGGGGCTTGCAGAAGGCGTCGTTTCTGCTGTGAAATAGGAATAACGCTCGTAGTGCTGTGCTTTCTGCTCGCGAAGTGAAGAGCATGCACGCATTGAGTACACCTTCGCGAGCTATATGGAAAAGAAAGTAAAAACACGGCGCAGTGCATACACTTTTGCGAAAAAAACTCCCGGTTCATTTGAGAATCGGGAGTTTTATTATGCCTTATCAGATCGTGTTTACATAGTGGTTGCTTCAATTTTTCTGCGGCTCCGCGGACGGCACTGCCGGATCTAACGGGACAACAGCCTGATATTCGCAGCTGCTTGCCGGTGTATCACTCAGGTCACCGCTGTATCGCAAATACGTGAAGTGCCCGAGCTGGTTAAGTCGCACATAGTAGCGTGATCGGTCAGCAACCAGGCTGAAGTTGGTTTCACCCAGCGGAGAATCAAGGCTGACGTATTCGTTCCCATTGGCATCGGTGAGGTGGATGGTTGCCGTCTGCCCTTCGATGGTGACAAAGGAACGGATACTGGTCAGAGTTTCAGTAATGCCGGCGGAATAAGCGATGAGAGTAGTATCGCCCTGGAAAAGCTTCCACTCTCCGCAGAAGGGGAGGTAAGCATCGATCCACTGCCTGTAAGAAGGCTGAACGGGTGCCGTGCCCTCGTGTTGTGTCATCCAGTCAAGAGCATCGGTCAGCCGGCCGTCCTTGAGAAGCTGGTAAAAGGCTTCCATCAGACCGTCAGACCTGGGCCCGGTCTGGTTGGGTGCAGGAGATCCTGCCGTGGAAAGTTCCGGAGAAGGAGCGGGGGGCGCGGGCGTTGTCGTCCCGGGATCACCCGGAGGCGGGCTCACGGCTGCGGAAGGAATCACCGGGCTCGGTTCCGGCGGAACGGGTGGATTCTTTCTGTTGTCTCGCCAGACAAAGAAACCGTAGAACATCAGGATAAGAAGCGCAATGGCCGCTACGGGAAGGATCCTGCGAAGGCTTCTGCCTTTTGCCTTGATGACGACTTCATGCTGAGCAGGTGTCTGGGAACTGTAAAGCGCAGAGAGATCTGCGAGCAGTTCCTCGGCGGAGGCATAACGGTCTTTCAGCTCAAAGGCGCAAGCCTTGAGGACGATTTTCTTCAGCGCAGGGCTGCCGTGTGCAGGGGGAGGCAGCGGTTTGCCGCCGACGCGCAGCATCAGCGCGTCCTCCATCTCCTTTACGGTAGGTGTCTGCGGGGGCAGCGGAACGAACGGCACACGCCTATCATTGAGCATCCAGTACATGACCAGCCCGAGAGAATAAATATCAGCGGAGTGCCCGTAAGGTTCACAGTTGAAAACCTCCGGCGCCATATAATGGAAGGTGCCGATCCGCGTCCCGACGGTGTTGTATTCCGCCACTTTCGCAATGCCAAAGTCACCCAGCTTGAAATCTCCGTCTTTGGAGACAAAGACGTTCTGGGGCTTGATGTCGCGATGGAGGATATTCCGGCTTTTACAAAGAATCAGCGCACTGCATAGATCCTTCCCGAGTCTGACGGTGTCTTCCTCCGAGATGGGATCCTCCAGCGCTTTGGAAAGCGGCGTGAGCAGTTCCATCTTGATGAAGATGTTCCACCCGATTCCGTCTTTTTTCGGGACGTAGTGGATATCATCACAGTAGACGATGTTGGTATGGCCCTTCATCTCCGACATGATCTGATATTCGCGCACAACGCCCTCGAGCACGGAATCAAAGTGCTCTTTTACACCGGCTTCATCAAAACCGTTGCTGTACAGTTCTTCAATTTCACTATTACTTTTCGGAATGGAGATGACCTTAAGCGCCGCCGTTTCCGTTTTACCGAAGAGCTCACGCTCAATCTCATAGACGGATCCGAAACTGCCGGTGCCGATCTTTTTAACGGTCTTCCAGCCGGGAAATAACGATAAATTGTTGTTTTCTGCCATGTTCAGGTCCTCATCCAGTCTGGTTCATCGCTAATAGCTAAATATATCATAGTCTGCCATGGAATACAAGTGGCAGCTTCCCGGATTCTTGAGGAAAAAATAAGAGAAAAAGCAAAAATATTTGAGGAATAAGCACACTGTTGTTGCAAAATCCCGTGTTGAAGTTTATAATATATCATAATAAAAATATTGTATTTTCTGGGGAGTTCAAGATGATCAGAGTTGCGCCATCCATACTCTCGGCTGACTTTGCAGCGCTGGGAGCAGATATTAGAAGCATATCCGATGCGGGGGGAGACTGGGTCCATTTCGATGTGATGGACGGGCTGTTTGTCCCGAATATTTCCATCGGGATCCCTGTGCTGGAATCGGTGCGGAAGATCACAGATCTTTTTATTGATGTGCATCTGATGATTGTCGAGCCGCAGAATCTGGCGGAGGTTTTCTGCCAGAAGGGTGCCGATCTGGTTACGGTGCATTACGAGGCGGCGGAGGAAGAAAACGTGCTTTCCGCGATCAAAGCCATCCGGGCCTGCGGGAAGAAAGTCGGTATCTCCGTCAAGCCGGCGACGCCTGCAGAATCCATCCGCAGCTTTATCCCGCTGGTGGATCTCGTCCTCGTCATGACGGTTGAACCGGGCTTCGGCGGGCAGGGATTCCTCTACGATATGCTGGAGAAGATTTCCGAGGTAAAGGAAATGATCAATTCTCTGCATCCGGAATGCCTTCTGGAGGTAGACGGAGGCATCAATCCGGAAACAGCAGAGCTTGTAAAGAGCCACGGGGCGGACACGCTTGTCGCCGGGAGCTACTTCTTTAAAGCACCGGACAGAAAAGCGGCTGTTGCTGCGCTGAAAGGCTGAGGACAAAATGGCTTTTTTCCCGACATCACTTGAAAACCTGATAGATAAATTTGCTTCCCTGCCCGGTGTGGGGAAGAAGAGCGCACAGCGGCTCGCATTCCATATACTGTCACTTTCCAATCAGGAAGCCGAAGCTTTTGCCGATGCAATTACGCATGCGAAGCATTCTGTGCACTTCTGCAGGGTCTGTCAGAATTTCACGGAGGACGATCTGTGCGGGATCTGTGCCAGTGACCGGCGAGATCATTCCATAATCTGCGTGGTTTCCGAGCCCAGGGATGTGCTGAGCATTGAGCGCGGGCATGAGTATAACGGGACGTATCATGTTCTGCACGGGGCTCTCTCTCCTATGTCGCACATCGGCCCTGAAGATATTAAAATCAAAGAGCTTCTCACACGGGTTGCGGAAGGGGACGTGGAAGAGGTTATCATGGCAACAAACCCCGATACCGAAGGAGAAGCCACGGCGCTGTATCTTTCCCGCCTGCTCAAACCCTTCAACATTAAGGTTTCCCGCCTGGCGTACGGCATTCCGGTCGGTTCCAACCTGGAATTTGCGGACGATGCCACACTCAACCGTGCTCTCGAGGGCAGGACGGAAATGTAAGAATTTCTAAATGCAAGAATTTCTGAAAGAAACGTTTTAACATACAATCCGGAGAAGAGGAGGTACGATGGTTCCGAAACTAAAAATAATTCCCCTTGGCGGTCTTGGAGAAATCGGGAAAAACATGACGGTTTTTGAATACGGCAATGATATTATCATTGTCGATGCCGGCATGGGTTTTCCCAATGAAAGCATGTATGGGGTAGATGTCGTCTATCCGGACGTCAGCTACCTGAAATCGAACGCGGAAAAGGTCCGCGGGCTCATCCTGACGCACGGGCATGAGGACCATATCGGTGCGGTGGCGCATCTGCTCAGGGAAGTGGACTGCCCTGTCTATACCACAGCGCTCACGGCGGCTCTTGTCGAGCTGAAGCTGGAAGAAAGCGGCATGCTCACAACGACGCAGATTTTCACCAAAAAGGCGGGCAGTGTTTTCCGGCTGGGCTGTTTTACGGTCGAAATGATCAATGTGAACCACAGCATTCCGGACACGGTAGCCCTTGCCATCACCACACCGCTCGGTGTTGTTGTACACACGGCTGATTTCAAGTTTGATCTGACGCCCGTTGCCGGTAACAGGATTGATATTGCCCGGTTCGGAGAGATCGGGCAGGACGGAGTTCTGTGCCTGCTGAGCGATTCCACCAATGTGGAAAAACCCGGCCATTCAGATCCAGAGATGAAAGTCGGGGAGAGCTTCAACAAGCTCTTCATGGGCTGTAATAAGAGAATTATCATCACAACATTTGCTTCCAACATTCACCGACTGCAGCAGATTATCAATGTGGCAGCCAAGTACGGGCGCAAGGTTGCCGTGACCGGCAGAAGCATGGAGAATGTCCTACGGGTTGCAACCGTGCTCGGCTATATGGATCAGCTTGACAGTGTTCTTGTCAGTATCGACGAGATCAGCCAGCTGCCGAAAAATCAGACAGTCATTATTTCCACCGGCAGCCAGGGAGAATCCATGTCGGCCCTGTACCGGATGGCCTTTTCGGAGCATAAGCAAATCCAAATTGATGCGGGCGATCTGGTGATTATCTCGGCTTCCGCCATTCCGGGCAATGAGAATATGATAACCCGCGTCATCGACGAGCTTTACCGCCGCGGTGCCGAAGTCATTTACGACCGTCATACCGACCTTCATGTCTCTGGCCATGCTCCGCAGGAAGATCTGAAGATGATGCTTGCACTCGTAAAGCCGAAATTCTTTATCCCCGTCCACGGTGAATACCGTATGCTCGTCAAGCATGCTGCTCTGGGTCAGTTGATGGGCGTCCCGGCCAAAAACTGTGTGGTTGCCGACAACGGCGATGTGATTGAGATTACGAAAAACGGTATCCGCCATGAAGAGGCGGTAACGGCAGGAGAGATTCTGGTTGACGGCGGCATCGGAGAGGTCGGAACCGTCGTCCTTAACGACCGGCACCGCCTTGCCTCTGACGGAATGCTCGTAATCGTTATGCCCGTCTATTCCGAGACGCATCTCTGTGCAGGAGAGCCTGAAATCGTCACCAGAGGCTTTATTTATGTAAAGGATTCGGAAGAACTGATCGCCGAACTGAAAAATGTGGCCATTGCTGCGGTAGAGAACAGCCTGGAGCAGGAAATCTTCGACGTCGGGCTGATCAGAGGCAAAGTGAAAACAGCCGTCTCCTCTTTCCTGTATAAGCAGACGAAGCGTAGCCCGATGGTCATGCCTGTCCTGTTTGAAGTATGAATATCCAGATTTTCGGAAAATCAAAGTCTTTTGATACCAAAAAGGCGGAGCGCTGGTTTAAAGAGCGCCGCATTAAGTACCAGTATATCGATCTGATCAGGTTCGGCATGAGCAGGGGAGAGCTGAATTCCGTCATCTCCGCTGTGGGGCTGGATCAGCTGGTCAACCCGGCCGATCAGGATTACGAACTTTTTATGCGTCTTGCCCGCCGGGAAGACAAGATCGAGAAGCTTTTTGAAATTCCCGAGATGATTGCTGCGCCTGTGGTCCGCAACGGGAAACAGGCGACGGTCGGCTATTGTCCGGACGTCTGGAAAACCTGGGAATAATCCGTGAAAAGAACGAGAAACTCCTGTATAAGCAGCAGGAGTTTTTTGTATTATTTATGCACTTTGGGTAAATTTTCTAAAACAATGACCTGTTTTTTCGTTGATTTTTAACGAAATTCGGATGAATCAACAATTGCCTAACCTTGCAGGCGATGCTATAATAATTTACTGTGAATAGTTTCGCTTATTTATTATATTCATCTTTTACTGGAGGTCTCTATGAAAAAACAAAAAGTCGGTTTTACCGAGACTGCCCTGCGTGACGCAAGCCAGAGCCTGATTGCCACGAGGCTCAGCTACGACAAGATGGAGCCGATCCTCGACACGATGGACAAAGCAGGTTTTTACTCCTGTGAAGTCTGGGGCGGCGCCACGTTTGACGTTTGTCTGCGCTTCCTGAATGAGGATCCCTGGGAGCGTCTCCGCAAGATTCGCGAGCACATGCCCAACACCAAGCTGCAGATGCTTCTGCGCGGCCAGAACATCCTCGGCTACAAGCACTATCCGGATGATATTGTCAGACGTTTTGTTCGGGCATCCGTCCGCAACGGAATTGATATCATCCGTATTTTCGATGCCCTTAATGACGTTGAAAATCTCAAGGTCGCCATTGAAGAAACGGTGAAATCCGGCGCTATGGCTTCCGGCGCGATTTCCTACACCACAAGCCCTGTCCACACACTCGAGAACTATGTCAAGCTCGTCAACGAGATGGCTGCAATGGGTGTTTCTTCGGTCTGCATTAAAGATATGGCCGGTATCTGCACGCCTCAGAGCATGTATGATCTCGTTTCCGCTATCAAAGATGCACAGCCGGATCTGCCTCTCGTTATGCATACGCACTGCACCACAGGTATGGCTTACATGACCTATCTCAAGGGTATTGAAGCCGGTGCCGATGTGATCGATACCGCAATTTCCCCGTTCTCGGGCGGTACATCCCAGCCTGCCACTGAGACGATTTTCTGTGCTCTGCGTGAGATGGGATACCCGGTTGATCTCGATGAGAAGACGCTCTACAAGATGGCTGACTATTTCAAGCCTATCCGCAATGACTATCTGAAAGACGGTACTCTCAACCCTATCTCTATGGGAACCGACACCCAGTGCCTCAACTATCAGATCCCCGGTGGAATGCTTTCCAACCTGCTCAGTCAGTTGAAGATGATGAATGCGCTTGATCGTTTTGATGAAGCCCTGAAGGAGACCCCGCTTGTCCGTAAAGACCTCGGTTATCCTCCTCTCGTCACTCCGACCAGCCAGCTTGTCGGCACGCAGGCTGTACAGAATGTTCTCGCCGGTGAGCGTTACAAAAATGTCGGCGCGGAAATCAGAGCCTACTGCCGTGGAGAATACGGCAAAACGCCCGCTCCGATCGATCCCGACATCCGCAAGAAGATCCTTGGTGACGAGCAGCCGCTGACCGTCCGCTATGCTGACACTCTCCCGACGGATGCTTTCGAAAAGGCTGAGAAGACCCTCGGTGATACTGCCAAGTGTGAAGAGGATGTCCTTAGCTACATCGCCTTCCCGCAGGTTGCGGAGAACTTCTTTGAAAAGCGCCGTGAGCAGGAAGAGAAGAAGGTTAAATATTCCATCACGGAGGTATAATTGATGAAAGCAGACCTTGTAAACCTGGGGATAGGTCAGGCGGGCGCGATAGCCATACTGGGCTATCTGGTGGTGTTTCTCGGCCTCGTGCTTTTGATGCTGGTTGTGCTTGCCATGGCGAGCTACTTTATCAGCCAGGCAAAGAAGGCGGCAGCGGTCGAAGCCCCCGCACCTGAACCCGTTAAAGCAGCGGCACCTGCTGCTGAGCCTGAAAAGAAGGCTTCTCCCGCACCGGGCACAGCCGGTGAGTTCAAGCTTTACAATACTGATCCCAGAGATGCTGCAATGGTCATGGCGATCGTTGCGGACGCAACCGGAATTCCGCTCAATCAGCTGCGCTTCAAGTCCATCAAGGAGGTAAAGGAATAATGAAGTACAAAGTGACACTCAACAAGAGAGTATATGAAGTAGAGGTCGAACAGGGCGAGGCAATGCTCGTGGACGAGTACGAAGCCGCAGCACCCGTTCCTGCAGCCGCACCTGTGGCCGCAGCACCTGTCGCAGCGGCACCCGCACCTGTTGCGGCAGCTCCTGCACCGGCAGCGGCTCCGTCCGCAGTGGCAGCGGGCGAAGTAGTCAAGTCCCCGATGCCCGGCAACATCCTGAAGATTCAGGTCACCCAGGGCCAGCAGGTCAAAGAGGGCGATGTGCTGATTATCCTTGAAGCGATGAAGATGGAGAATGAGATCGTTGCTCCGAAGACAGGTTCTGTTGCGCAGATTATCGTGACCAAGGGTCAGGTAGTGGAAACTGGTGCTCCTCTGGCGGTTATCGCATAAGGAGGCACAGATGAACGTATTAGATACCCTGAAAACGCTGGCACTGGAATCGGGGTTTGCCTCGTTCTTCATGACCGGCGGCTGGAAGAACTTTGTCATGATCGTGATAGCGTTTGTGCTGCTGTATCTTGGCATCGTTAAAAAGTTTGAGCCGCTATTGCTGTGCGGCATTGCGTTCGGCTGCCTGCTGAGCAACCTGAGCTTCTTTGTTGTTCACATGGGCGGAGACAACGCCCTGTACCATCCGGAACTGTGGGAAGCGTTTCTGGACTCCTCTTCTCCCTACTACCACAGCTACGGCCACATTATGAGCCATGCCGGCTTGCTTGACTTCTTCTATATCGGCGTCAAGGCAGGCATTTACCCGTCCCTGATCTTCATGGGCGTCGGAGCGATGACGGACTTCGGCCCGCTGCTCTCCAACCCGAAGAGCCTGCTTCTCGGTGCAGCGGCCCAGCTCGGCGTATTCGTCGCATTCTTCGGTGCTGTTCTGCTCGGCTTCACTGGCCCGCAGGCAGCATCCATCGGCATCATCGGCGGAGCGGACGGCCCTACGGCTATTTACCTTACTACAAAGCTGGCACCTGAACTTCTCGGGCCTATTGCCATTGCGGCGTATTCCTACATGGCCCTGATCCCGCTAATCCAGCCCCCGATCATGAAGGCCTTTACCACGGAAGAGATGAGAGTGGTCAAGATGGAGCAGACCCGCGAAGTGTCCAAAACCGAGAAAATCGTCTTCCCGATCGTTGTGGCAACCTTCGTTATCCTTCTCCTCCCCAGTACCGCCCCTCTGATCGGCTGCCTGATGTTCGGCAACCTGGCCCGTGAGACGGGCGTGACAGACCGCCTTTCCGACACGATGCAGAACGCCCTGATGAACATCGTCACCATTTTCCTTGCAACCTCCGTCGGTGCGACCATGGTCGGTGACAACTTCCTGAAGCTCGACACGATCAAGATCATTGTCCTCGGTCTGATTGCATTCTCCATCTCCACGATCGGCGGCCTGCTCGGCGGTGTTGCAATGTACTACGGCTCCGGCAAGAAGATCAACCCGCTGATCGGTTCCGCAGGTGTGTCCGCCGTTCCGATGGCAGCGCGTGTCTCCCAGGATGTGGGCCGCAGATACAACAAGACGAACTTCCTGCTGATGCACGCCATGGGCCCGAATGTGGCAGGCGTCATCGGTTCTGCAATTGCGGCAGGCTTCCTCCTCTCCGTTTTCGGCTGATCCCTGTTATCTCTGTTTTGTTTAATCTTTTATGTAAGGAGTATATAAGAATATGGCAAATCTCGACCTGACCAAGTATGGCATTACCGGTACAAAAGAAATCTATTACAATACCTCTTATGAGCAGCTCTTCAAGGATGAAATGGATCCTTCTCTCACCGGCTATGATGTCGGCAAACTGACTGAGCTGGATGCCGTCAATGTCATGACCGGCATTTACACCGGCCGTTCTCCCAAGGACAAGTTCATCGTTATGGATGAGAACTCCAAGAACACCGTATGGTGGACGACCGAAGGCTATAAGAACGACAACCATCCTGTATCCGAGGCAACCTGGGCAGCCTGCAAAGAGATTGCTCTCAAGCAGCTGAGCAACAAGAACCTCTATGTTGTTGATGCATTCTGCGGCGCAAACAAAGATACGCGCATGTCCGTCCGCTTCATTATGGAAGTTGCATGGCAGGCACACTTTGTCCGCAACATGTTCATAAAACCGACAGAGGAAGAGCTGGCAGTATTTGAACCGAATTTCACGGTTTACTGCGCTTCCAAGGCAAAGGTTGAGAACTACAAGGAACTCGGCCTGAATTCTGAGACGGCAGTTCTTTTCAACATCACTTCCCGTGAACAGGTTATCCTGAACACCTGGTACGGCGGCGAGATGAAGAAGGGCATGTTCTCCATGATGAACTACTATCTCCCGCTTCAGGGCATCGCTTCCATGCACTGCTCCGCCAACACCGACATGAACGGTGAGCACACTGCAATCTTTTTCGGCTTGAGTGGAACGGGCAAAACCACACTTTCCACCGACCCGAAGCGTCTTCTCATCGGCGATGACGAGCACGGCTGGGATGACAAAGGTGTCTTCAACTTCGAAGGCGGCTGCTATGCAAAGGTCATCAATCTGGATAAGGATTCTGAGCCCGACATCTACAACGCAATCAAGAGAAACGCTCTTCTTGAGAACGTGACTGTTGACGAGAACGGCAAGATCGACTTTGCAGATAAGTCCGTCACCGAGAACACCCGTGTTTCATACCCGATTGACCACATTCAGAACATTGTCCGCCCGGTATCTGCAGCACCCGCTGCTGAAAATGTCATCTTCCTGTCTGCTGATGCATTCGGCGTTCTGCCTCCTGTCTCCATCCTGACACCGGATCAGACCAAATACTACTTCCTCTCCGGATTCACTGCAAAGCTCGCAGGCACTGAGCGCGGCATTACCGAGCCTACTCCGACTTTCTCCTCCTGCTTCGGCCAGGCTTTCCTCGAGTTGCATCCGACCAAATATGCAGAAGAGCTCGTAAAGAGAATGGAAAAGAGCGGTGCAAAGGCTTACCTCGTCAACACAGGCTGGAACGGAACGGGCAAGCGCATCTCTATCAAGGATACCCGCGGAATCATCGATGCTATCCTGGAAGGCGATATCAAGAATGCTCCGACCAAGACCATTCCTTACTTCAACTTTGAAGTTCCGACCGAGCTTAAAGGCGTCGACACCGGTATTCTCGATCCTCGTGACACCTATGCAGATCCCGCTGAGTGGGAAGCAAAGGCCAAGGATCTCGCCGGCAGATTCATCAAGAACTTTGTCAAGTACGAGACCAACGAAGCCGGCAAGGCTCTTGTTGCAGCAGGCCCGCAGCTTTAATCAAGTCTTAAGACAAATAATCAGCCTCCCGGTTTTCTGCCGGGAGGCCATTTTTTGTCCAGATGCAACAAAAAACCCTCTGCCGGAAGGCAGAGGGGAAGGTTCAAAAACTCAGATCAGATTCAGGATGAGAGTGAGGAGCACAAAAGCAAGTGCAAACCACTTCGTCATCTTGGCAAGCTTTTCATCCCAGGATTTTGCTTTGCCCTTGGAGAAGAAGTTTTCAGCACCGCCGGCAACTGCACCGGAAAGGCCTGCGCTTTTGCCACTCTGCATCAGAACGATAACAGTAACGCAGAGACCGGAGAGAACCTGAAGAATTGTAAAGAAGATTTTGACACCAGACATCGTTATAGTACATTCCTTTCGAATAATCTTACAAACAAGCTTTGTTACTATAACACAAGGCTCAGCAAGTTTCAAGTGTTTTTCATTATTTTGTGGAAAGTTCTTTTGCTTTCTTGCATGCTGTTGGCAGTTGTGTTATTATCTTCACTATGGAAATGATCAAAAAGAACAAAGAATATATTGTGACGATTGAAGGCTATAATTCAGAAGGCTCCGGTGTGGCCAGAATCGATGGGAGAGCTGTCTTTATCCCCAACGCACTGAAAGGGGAAGTATGGCACATCAAGGTCCTGAAGGTGACGGCTGCGGCTGTTTACGGAAAAGGACTGGAGCTGCTGAAGCGTTCTCCGGAGCGGCGTGAGCCGCAATGCCCGTATTTTTCCAGATGCGGGGGCTGTTCAACCTGGCAGATGAGCTATGAAGAAGAGCTGTGCTTCAAGCTGACAAAAGTGAACGATGCGCTGAACCACATCGGCAGACAGACAGTGACGGCAAAAGAGATCATCGGCTGCGGGGATCCTCTCCGCTACCGGAATAAAGGAATCTTCAACATTGCTGAGATCGAAGGGCAGACCTGCTTCGGCTTTTTCCGGGAACGCACCCACGAGCTCGTACCGGTCGAGCACTGCCTGATCCAGATGCCGCTGGGGGAGAAGGTCTCCCGGGCCGTTTGCGATTTTATGAACCGGAACAGGATCCGCCCTTACCATGAGGAGGACGGGACCGGAACCGTGCGCTACATCTTCTGCCGTTCTGCAGTCTGCACGAAAGATGCCGTAGCTTGCATTATTTCTGCACGCGGGTTC
The DNA here is from genome assembly GCA_017406005.1 of Oscillospiraceae bacterium. GTDB lineage: Bacteria > Bacillota > Clostridia > Oscillospirales > Oscillospiraceae > Limivicinus. The sequence goes on from JAFQZI010000026.1 coordinate 55,413, forward strand.
GGAGCCTTTACACAGCCGCTGGTGGATGAGCTGCGGGATCTCTGCCCGGAACTGACGGGCATCTTACTATGCATCAACAAGGAAAAAGGGAACGCGGTTCTCAGCGGGGACTATTATACGCTTTTCGGAAATCCCGACCTGACGGACTACCTCGGCAGAAACGAATTCGTGATCTCCCCGCAGGCGTTTTATCAGGTCAATCCCAAGCAGGCGGAAAAACTTTACGTGAAGGCTGTGGAATATGCCTGCCGCGGAGAGACGGATACGGTGCTGGAACTGTACTGCGGAGCGGGAACCATCAGCATGTTTCTCGCCGAGAAGTTCCGGGAAGTGACGGCTACGGAGATCATGCCGGAAGCAATTGAAAATGCAAAAGCCAATGCAGAGCGAAACGGCTTCACGAACATCAGCTTTCTCTGCGGAGATGCCGCACAGACTGCCGCGCATTACCGCGATGCCGCCCTGCAGCCAAACTGTATCGTGGTCGATCCGCCGCGAAAGGGGATGGATGAGGAAGCTGTCAGCAATGTCGCCTCTATGGAACCGGACCGGATTGTCTATATCTCCTGCAATCCTGCAACCCTTGCAAGGGACATCCTTCGCTTCAACAGCCGCGGCTATCTGCTGGAAGAAGCCACCGTGGTCGACATGTTCCCAAAGACCTTCCACGTGGAGACGCTAGTTTTGCTTTCACGGAACACATAAGGATACGGAATGAGAGGATTGATTTGAAACAGTTTGATGCAATAAAGCAAGCTCCTCTTATGGTCAAAAAGTTCTATACCATGCTGCTGGGCGGAACGCTGACGATGGTGGTGGTTTCCGCTCTGCTGATGTCGGACTCTATCATCGCCGGTGCCTTTATCGGCTCGGATGCAGTGGCAGGGATCACATTGGTGACGCCTTTATACGCATTGTCTGCCTTTTTTGGCTCGATTTTCTCGCTGGGGGTCCCGATCCTATACTCCACGGAGATGGGAAAATTCCGCAAGCATGAGGCCAACCGCTATTTCGGCATCGGGCTTTTGATGTCGATTCTGGTTGGCCTGGCTTTGTTTGCCCTGATATTTGCTTTCGGAGACCGTTATCTGAGAAGCTATCATCCGCTCGAACCGGTGCTGGAACAGGCGAGAGGCTATCTGTTCTGGATGCGGTTTACGATTCTGCTCCTGCCCTTGGATATGCTGATGGCAGAAATGGTCTATGATGACGGCGATGAAAGCATTTCCACCATCGCAAATGCCGTTCAGGGCGTCGGGAATATTACCACATCGCTGGTGCTCAGCCGATTTATGGGGATACGGGGGATTGCGCTGGCCTCTTTCCTGTTTACCTTTGTCTCTATAGCAATCCTGTGCACGCACTTACTGAAAAAGAGCAATTCTCTGCGGCTGAATCTGTGCTTCTCTTTCCGTAAGCTGGTCAGTATCGTGCGTTTCAGCGTGATCGATGCCAGCAGCTATCTGTTTCTCAGCGTGGGAAGTGCCGGACTGAACTGGTTTGTCAGCATGTATTTCGGTGCAGAGTATCTGATCCTGGTCTCCGTCATTGCATTCTGCCGGGAATCCCAGCTGGTCTTTGACGGCATCGGAGAGGCGATGAGGCCCATCCTGAGCATTTATCTGGGAGAAGACTGCTTCCCCGGCGTGCGCAGCATTTACGGAGTGGCCAAGAGGGTCGCTGTGGAAGAAGGGATCCTTCTCCTGCTGCTGATGCAGCTGATTGCTCCTGCGGTTCCGATGCTCCTGGGCGTGAGCGACGCAGTGATGAGGGGATATGTGGTAGCGGGAGTGAGGATCATTTCTCTGGGATCTGTCTTTGTCAGCCTGCTGTATCTGTCTTCTTCCTACTATCTGCTTCTGGATAAAATCATGCTCGGCCTGATTGTCAGCGCGCTCCGGGATGTTCTGGCGGCAGCCCCCCTTTGTGTTGTGCTGGGCATTGCTTTCGGCGTTTACGGGTTTTTTGCCGGGTTTGCGGTTGCTCCTCTGGTGGCGGGCCTGATCTCTATGCTCCTGCTGCGCATCCGTTACAGCTCAGACGTGCCCCTGCTTCTGAAGCAGAGGGAGAGGGGGAAAGAGGCGCTGCTGTACAGCCTGATGGTGGAGCCGGAAAATATCATCGATACCCGGGATCAGATCGGCATCGCTCTCTCCGGGCGCGGTTTCGACAAAAAAACGGTCAACCGGGCAATGCTGCTGTTTGAAGAACTGTTCATGCTGATTCATGAGAAGAATCAGAAAGAACGGATCCTGGCCGAGTGCGCATTCCTGATAGAGAAGGACAATATCCGGATCATCACCCGGGATACCGGCATGCAGCTCGACCTTTCGGACTCTGACATGGCCATTTCCTCCCTGCGCAGCTATATCATCTCAAATGTTGCGGACAGTGTCTGCTCCCGAAAGCAGCATCTGGTGACAATGAGCTTCAATCGGAATATGTTTGAGCTGCAGGGCAGCAGGAAGTAGGAGCAACTTCATCGAAAATTTACGATTCCTTCATGTTTCGCTCATCTTCATCGGTTATACTGAGATTGTTATGATGCAGCAAAACAGGACATTTGAAAGTATTTTTATAAAAAAGGAGAATAGTTATGAAAAGATGTATTCCGATTCTTGTCGCTCTCGCCATGCTTCTCAGCATGCCGGGGCTTGCCTTTGCAGCCGATGATGGCGCCGGTGCAGTGAAGCTCAGCCTTTCCGGGTATGCCGAGGGCTTTGGGGATGCCGATCTCTGGATCAGCGGAACCGCACTGGATATCGTGGCAAATGTGACAGCGTATGATGCACTCCTCCTCAAGGTGGACGGTGTTGTACGCGGTGAGCCGATGAAGGCCGTTCTGGAAATCGGCAAGGAAGGCGTATACCTGGCTTTCCCGGATGCCATGGAAGAGAAGTACTTTGTCAGTATGGACACACTGACCGATGTCTTCGGTGACAAAGCGGACGATTACGGCGTTCACATCAGTACCGGCAAAGTGGATGTGAGTGAGCTCCTTTCCGATGTGGATATGGAGAAGCTGATGGACAGCCTCGGGCAGTATTTCGGCATCCTTGCAAATTTTGTGGAAAGAGCGAACAGGCTGACGGTCACCGGCGATTATGAGCTCGCCGGCCTCGGAGAAATCGTGACAGGCGAATATACCATCTATACCCCGACGAAGGAAGACTGGAGTAATCTGATCAAGGATCTGCTGACAACACTGCAGTCTGATGAAGAACTGATGCAGGTAATTGAAAAGACGGTGACGGAATCTGCAAATGAGGAAAGCGAAGAAGCCGCTTCCCCCGAAGAGATCATGCAGTCGATCCGGGATATGATCGATACCGGAATCAAGAGTGCAGACATGATTGCCGGTTTTGTCGCAGGCACCAGATTTACGCTTGTGAAAACCGAGGATGGCAGCATTGCCGCTTTCAAGGCGGAAAAGCCCGGCACGTTCTCCGTCGGTTATGAGGGCTTAGGCTCCTTGGATGACATCAGAAGAGACGCCATCGTCTTGTATGATGACTCCGGCGCCGAGATCCTTGCCCTCAACACGCTTACCATGTCCGAAAACGGCATCACGGGCAAGCTGACCATTGACATGCTGGATGTGGAAGTGCGCTACGCCGTTGGCGACGGCTCTCCGTACTTCAGCCTCTATGCAGGCATGGGTGAAGAGATCGGTGCACAGCTTACCGTGGCGGATGCGGAAACGGGTGTGCTGGCAGAAGCCGTCTATAACAGCTTTGATGCCGATACAGAGGAAGAACAGCTCGCGGTTATTGACCTTCTCATCACGGAAACGGACGAACAGGTCGAGCTCCCCGAGGGTGACTGGACAGAGCTGAAGACGGAAGAAGAAATCAAAGACGCTGCTCAGGCGATCTATGATGCCGTCTTTGCCAACGTCGCCGCATAATACGAAGAACTGAGCAAAAACAGCAATGGCTGCCCGCCCGGGCAGCCATTTTTAATAGTTATTTCTTCTGCATTTTTCGTCTCTTTCGGCTGGTGTAGCGTTCCAGATGCCCCTCATTCAGGAATTCCGCGAGCACGAGCTGGTTGTAAACCGGTACGGGGCAGGAGGTATAATCCAACTTTTGACGGTACTCAGCCAGCAGAGGCTCGGGAAGCACCATAAAAGCTGTCCGGAAGGAGGAAGCGAGGAGCTTGGAGAAGGTGTTCAGGTAGATCACCTGTTCCGGCAGCAGGGAGGCGACCGTCTCGATCCGGCTGGTCAGCGGGGCGAACTCCGAGGCGTAGTCGTCTTCCACGATCACAGTACTGTTCCGTTTTGCCCAGGCGACGTATTCCCGCCGCTTGGCTGCCGTGGCCGTCACGCCGCTCGGATAGCTGTGGTAAGGCGTCACGTGCAACACATCTGCCCGGCAGGCTTCCAGAAGCGAGGAATCGATCCCGTCCTCTCCCATGGGGAGCATGGCGCACTGGGCTCCGTTGGCTTCGTAAGCCCTGCGGATGGTCTCGTATGAGGGATTCTCCAGAGCGTAGAGCTTCTCCCTGCCCAGCAGCTGGACGATCAGCCCGTACAGGTATTCCGAACCGGAGCCGATGATGATCTGCCCGGGACTTACGTTCATCGCATGGCTTCTGCCGAGCCACGAGGCGATGGCAGACCGCAGTTCCTCACATCCGCTGCTGGGGGAACTGGAGAGAATCTGCCTGTCATATTCGCTCAGGACATGGCGCATAGTTTTGGCCAACAGTGAAAAAGGGAAGTCGTCCGGTGCAGTACGGGAGGCGCGCATGTCCTCCAGAGAGGGCCGTTTCGGAACGGAGGCCGGAGAGACTGTCCCCCCGAAAGACACGATCATTCCGCTGCGCGGCTTTGATTCCAGATATCCTTCATCACAGAGCAGGGAGAGCGCATGTTCCACCGTGATCACACTCAGCCCGAGCTCTTCCGCCATTACCCGTTTGGAGGGCAGCTTGGCACCTCTCGGCCATATCCCGCTGATGATATCCTGTCTCAGCTGATGGTAGAGCTGCAGATAGGCGCTCTCGCCGGCATGCTTCCGGATGATATAGTTCAATTACTTGCTGCTGATCACGCGCATGGCCGGAGCCTGCACGCCGTTCTCGCCGAGCTTCTCGGTGACTGCTTGGGTCAGATCAAAGTAGACATCCCAGTAATCCGCCGTTTTGCACCAGGCACGGGCGGTGAACTGCATGGCCTCGTTGGTTCCGCCGGAAAGCCGTGCAAACGGGGCAGGATCCTGGAGCACCTTTTCATGGGCGGAGAGAACTTCCAGAATCAGGCTCTGGATCGCGGCCGGGCTCTCACTTTTTGCGCAGGCAAAGCTGAGGTCTACGCGGCGAGTCTCCTCCGCGGAATAGTCGGTAACATTCGTGTTCATCAGCGAGCCGTTCGGCACGTTGATTCTGCAGTTGTCCACAGTGTTGAGCACGGTATAGAACAGGTTTATTTCTTTCACAAAACCGGAAACACCGGCTGCCTCCACATAGTCGCCTACTTTGAAGGGCCTGAAAATGACAAGCATGATACCGCCGGCGAGGTTGCTGAGTGATCCCTGTAGTGAAAGAGCGATGGCGGCGCCTGCAGTGCCGAGAACCGTTATAACCGACGCCATCGGCACACCGAGGATTGCCACAATGGAGACGATCAGTAGCACATAAAGCAGCCATTTGATGGCGCTTACCACAAACGTGCGGGTATTGGGCTCAATCTTGTCCAGTGCCTTGATCTTCTCAACCAGCCCCATAACCTTCTTGATGAGAAACTTTCCGACGATCCATACCACCAGTGCAAGCAATACTTTTCCGACTATGGTCGTGCAGAGATCAGTGAGCATTTGCATTTGAAAATCCTCCTTATAAAGTGTGATTTGAAATTGCTGTTAACATCCTAACACAGGACGGAGTCGTGGGACGAAGAAAAACAAAAGATTTCAAAAAAACGGCAGAATGCACAAAAACGGGCTGTGTTTTTTGTGTATTCTGCCGATAACAAGAGTCGAGGGGACAGGTGAAAAATTCATTTCCATCCTTTCCACTACACTGAGCATTCTGACGTGCGACGATCCAGCTACATGATAACTCTGAATGCAACTGCAGTCTACGCATTGAGTGTACTGACCGAGCTGTGAAGCGGAAAGAACATAAAGACGGAGTCATTTGTTCATTGTGCTGCTTCTGTCAGGGTCAGCCTTCGACAGGTCCTGTTGTGAAGCAGGCGCAGAACGGTGGCGATGCCGAAGGTGAGCGGCATAAAAGAAATCATGGAAATCCAGGAAGGGATACGGGTCAGAAATCCGTAAAAATCATCCCATCCGCCGTTGTCCGGACCGAGGATCTCAACCATAAAATAATAGACCATTGCGTAGAGCATCACGGGAATCAGAGCGAACAGGGATTCCCGCAAGGGGATCACATGGCTTGTAATAAAGAAGCAAAAGGCAATCATAGCCAGGACCGGGCACACACCGTGCAGGAAAAACCGGGAACCGGTGAAAATCAGAACGAAGCCCTTTACCGGGGCCAGGATGCACAGCGAAATCAGAAATGTCAGCCCTACAGATGTGACGCCGGCGAACAGCAGGTCAACCATCCAGTCAGGCAGGTAGAAATTCCTCGTTCGCAAGCCGTCGATTGTATACGGCAGCGTCATCAACATCGTAATACCGCACAGGATGTTTGAGTTTACCGTGAACATGCAGAAGGTACGCAGTCCCATGTGATCAAAATTGACGTCATAAAGCGTGGTCAGATTCATGGTCACACCGATACAGACGCAGACAGCGACCACGGCTGAGCTGATCATTGCGGCGAGGCATCTTCTTTGCGGTATTCTAAGTGTATCGTTCATCTTTCGAATATCTCCTTTCGTAATTGTGAGCGAATCTCTGCCGGGCTTAACAGACGGCAGGTTAATCCGATTACCAGAAGAAAGCTGTTTATCAATAGGCCTGCCTGGTCAGGCGGGTGAGCATTTCGTCATGGGCGCTACGCTCAGGGGTGTCGTCGAGCGGGGAGAGCTCTGCGCTGCCGTATCTGCGCTGCAGGGCCGTGAGGAGGAGAAAGTCGCACAGCTCCGGATTTTTCGGCAGCAGGGGCCCGTGGCTGTATGTGCCGAAGACGTTTTTATATCGTGCGCCTTCCGTACCGTCTTTCCCGTTGTTGCCGCAGCCGGTGAGCACCTTTCCGAGCGGCTGCACGCCGCTGCCGAGCCAGGTTCTGCCGCTGTGGTTTTCAAACCCGACGACGGTGCTGCCCCCCGAAGCCTCTTCACACCGGAAGCTGTAGTTGCCGATCATCCGCTCTTTGGAGCCGACTGTGTACAGGTCCAGAACGCCGATAAAATCGCATCGCTTGCCGTCAAAGGTCTCATAGTAGCTGCCGAGCATCTGGTATCCGCCGCAGATGGTGAGAAAGGTCACCCCGTCCTCCACAGCGGCACGGATTTCGGCGTCTTTGCCGCGGTGCAGATCTTCCAGCAGAACCTGCTGTTCAAAGTCCTGCCCGCCGCCGATAAAGATCAGGTCAAACCGGCCGAGATCGGCTTTTTCGCCGATCGGCAGGCGGGTGACTTCCGAGCGGATGCCCCGCCATTCCAGGCGCTTGCAGAGGCTGATGATATCGCCCCGGTCGCCGTAGAGGTTAAGAACATCGGGATACAGATGGCAGATTTTCAGTTCCATAATGCGCCTCCTATTCCCAGAATTCCGACCCGCCCGTATGGCGGACGATGACAGTGCGCAGGTCCAGCAAGGCTGTGTAGGTCGGCATGATGAAGATGGGTTCTCTGCATTCGGAGAGACGGCTGACGAGCGCCTCGTAATTTCGCTCTTCCGAAATCATTGCCTCGTCGATGCCGGCATATTTGATGCGGACGTGCATATCCGCTGCCCGGTCGCCGGAGACAATGATGTGCTTCAGGTTGGGCAGCAGCGCGGGAAGTTTTTCGAAGTCCGCGTCCCAGATCCAGGACACATCCGTCCCGTCGGCTCCGCGGTCATTCAGGCAAATGACGAGGATGTATTCCTCCTTCACATCCTGGAGGAATTCCAGGACCTGGTTGCAGCCGGCAGGGTTTTTCACGAGCATCACGCGCGTTCCGCCGCCGATGTCAAACTGTTCCATCCGCCCGAAGCCGCAGCGGAACTCCGCAAGTGCGCGGACGGCGCTGTCCGTCCGGATGCCGAGCTCCAGCAGGGCAGCCATAGCCCCCGCGGCGTTGTAGACATTGTAGAGGGCAGGGAGATTGATGTTGATGCGGTGTTCTTCACCGTGGATGCGCATGGTGACGGTGCTGCCGTCAGAGCGCAGGGCGTGGATCTGCGTCACCGCGTATATCGCTTCGGGGCGGCTGTAGCCGCAGTGCGGGCAGCGGAAGCCACCCAGATGGGCATAGGTGATATAATCGTAGTCATATTCTGTCTTGCAGCGGATGCAGTGGGTTGCATCGGAGATTTCCGGCTTTTCACGGGAGGGAACCGCTCCTTTTTCAATTCCGTAGAAAACGGCTCTGTTCGGCAGGTCCCGGGCAAGCGACGCGGTGAGGGAACAGTCCGCATTCAGGCAGAGGATTGCGTCCGGCACCCCCTGAAGGCCGATGCGGATGTTCTCCAGCGTATGGGTGACCTCGCCGTAGCGGTCCAGCTGGTCGCGGAAGAGATTGGTGACGAGCACAACGCGCGGCCTGAGCTGGCCGAAGACTGTCCGGGCGGCAGCTTCATCGCATTCAATCACCGCGTATTCTTTCCGACATTTGCCGGTAAGGGTGCTGTTCATTACGAACTCTGTCACGATCCCGCTCATCAGATTGGCGCCGGAGCGGTTGATCAGGTAGGAGACCCCTTCCTCCTGGAAGGCGGCTTCAATCATGCGGGAGGTGGAGGTTTTTCCGTTCGTCCCGGTGACGGCAATGGTTTTCACATCCCCGGCCAGAATCGAAAGCAGGTTGGGGCAGATCCTGACGGCCCATCGGCCGGGCATGGCTGTTCCGCCGCGGTGCAGCAGGCGTGAGAGGAAGCGCAGTACCTTGCACAGCACAATGGCGAAAAATGCTCGAATGTTCATAGAAATCTCCTTGAAATCTCGTGCTTGGGAGTATATAACTAAACTATTATTTTAGCAGAAGCGGGATAGCAAGGCAAGGAAAACATTTCTCATTGCCGAAGGCCGCAATTCGTGGTAAAATAACAAAACTGAGTTTTTTCCTTTCCTGTGGGAGCTTTTATAAAGATGAAAAAAGCTGTTCTGATCCTGCTGGCAGTCTGTGTCCTGATGCCGTGCTTTGCGGTGCAGGCCTTCGCGGTGGAACCGCCGCATCTCCAGAGTGCCGACGCGGTGCTTGTGGTCGACATGAACACCGATACCATCCTCTATGAAGTGAATAAAGACCAGTACCACTCCATCGCCAGCCTTACCAAGATTATGACGTGCCTTCTGGCTGTGGAAGCGGTGGAGGCCGGGCGGGTGAATCTGGACGATCAGGTCACGGCACAGTCTGACGTTCTGCAGGGGCTTGACGTCAGCTCCTCCAATGCCCAGATCCAGCCGGGAGAGACTTTCCTGTTTGAGGACCTGATCTACTGTGCCCTTGTCCACTCCGCAAACGACGCCTGCAATGCCATTGCCGTGCATGTGGCGGGCAGCATCGGAGCCTTCGTGAACATGATGAATGACCGGGCGGATCAGCTCCACTGCATCACCACCCACTTTAATGACACCTGCGGGATGCTCAACCGCACCGAGGGGCATTTCTCCTGCCCCTATGATCTCTATCTGATTACGAGAGAGGCCATGACGCATCCTCTCTTCGCCAACATCTGCGGCACGGCGGACTATCACGTGCGGGGCACCAACTACCGGCCGGACGGGTTTGATATCCATAACTCCAATGCGCTGATGAGTTCCCACGGCCTTTACGGAGACGGGTACATCTATGACGGCGTTGTCGGCGTAAAAACGGGCTTTACTCAGCAGGCCGGATACTGCCTGGTGTCTGTCTGCCAGAGAAAAGAATCGCGCATTATGGCTATCGTGCTGGGCTGCAACGGCCCGCTCACAACCACTTTTGCCGGTGAATACCAGAACTTCCAGGATTCGGCCAAGCTCTATGAATGGGCATTTTCCAACTTCACCAACAAGACCATTTTCCTTGCGGGAGAGCCGATGCAGCGCCTCCCGGTGGAAAAGGCAAAGGACAAGGGAACGGTTGCCCTCTGCGCCTCTGAAAATCTTGTTTTACTCGTCCCGAAGGATATTCAGGAGAAGGAAATCGTGACCGAGATCATCCCGGATGAAGGTGCGCTCGTTGCACCGATCTGTGCCGGTACGCAGCTCGGCACCATCAACGTCTATGTGCGGGGGGACAGGTATGCCAGCGTCCGCCTCACAGCCGATGCCGATGTGGAACTGGACAGCAAGCTCGTCCGCCAGCAGAGGATGCATGATATCCTGACCTCCGGAACGCTGAAGACCGCGTTCTTCAGTCTGCTGGGATTGCTGATTGTGCTGATCGGGCTAAGGGTCTTCTTCCGCCTGCACCGCAGGTCACAGGTCCGGCGCAGGGTCTGGGAGAGAGAACAGCAGCGGGTAGAAGAACACAGGACACCGGTCCGGGTATCACAGAGGCCAACCGAGGCGCGGCCCGCACCGCGGCAGCAGCAACCCGCACAGCGCAGAACCCCGGTCATCCATCAGGCCGGGCAGCCGCAGCAGAGACCTCGGCAGATCCAGCCACATCCTGAACAGCCCCGGCAGGAAAGGCCGGCACAGACAACGGTGCAGCAGCCGAGGCAAACACGGATGCCTGTTCAGCAAGGGCGTCCGACACAGCCGTCTGTACATTCGGAAAATGCCCGTCAGACATCCGCACAGCAGACTGCCCAGGCTTTTCCGAGAACACCGAAATCGGGAGGCACGAAGATCCAGCGGGTCCAGCGCCCGCCTTCCGAGCAGCATCCCCGCCCGGCCGGCGCAAACGATATCTCCTCCCTGATCGGAAGGAGTGCACCGTCTTCCACCAACTCCGAGGAGGATCTGGATGCGCTCCTTGCCTCGTTCCGAAAGGAATACGGAGACAAATAAACAGTTCAAAAGCAAAAAAACCGCCGAAAGGCGGTTTTTGCTGTTAAGAAATTTATTTGCTGTAGCTCTCTTTAAGGGCGACGCTCCGGTTGAACACCAGATGCTCCGGTGAGGCATCACGGTTGTCCAGACAGAAGTAGCCCTGCCGCATGAACTGGAAGCCCTCGCTGTCCTTTCCGCGCTCCGGCATGGTGCACGCTGCCAGGGAGGCCTCCACTTTGCAGTGTTCGAGGACCTGCAGGCTGTCGGGGTTCAGGCAGTCCAGGAAGTTTTTATCCGGCCCGTCGGGATCGGGATCTGCGAACAGGTAGGAATACATCCGCACTTCAGCATCTACGGCGGTCTCGCTGTCCACCCAGTGGATGGTGGCGCCTTTCACCTTGTGCCCGTCTGCCGGGTTTCCGCCCTTGCTGTCCGGCTGGTACTCGCAGAGGATCTCCGTCACCTTGCCGTTTTCGTCTTTGACGCAGCCCGTGCAGGTGATGAGGTAGGCGCCCTTCAGGCGGACTTCATTGCCCGGATAGAGGCGCTTGTACTTGGGAGGCGGAACCTCTTCAAAGTCGTCCCGCTCAATGAACAGATGCCCGGAGAAAGAGACTTCCCTTGTCCCGGCAGATTCATCTTTCGGATGGTTCTCTACGGTGAGCATCTCGGTCTGCCCCTCCGGATAATTGGTGATTGTGAGTTTGACGGGGTCGAGCACGGCCATGACGCGTTTGGCGTGGTCATCCAGATCCTTCCGGAGGCAGCTCTCCAACAGTGCCCAGTCGACCGTGGAATCGTTTTTCGCCACGCCGATGGTTTCGCAGAAGGTGCGGATGCTGCGGTGGGTGTAGCCTCTGCGCCTCAGCCCACACAGGGTCGGCATGCGCGGATCGTCCCAGCCGGAGACATAGCCTTTTTCCACAAGCAGGCGGAGCTTCCGCTTGCTCATCACCGTGTAGTTGATGCCGAGGCGGGCAAACTCGATCTGGCGCGGTTTGTGGTAGGGGATGGAGACGTTGCTCACCACCCAGTCATACAGTGGGCGGTGTGCCTCGTATTCGAGTGAGCATAGCGAGTGGGTGATTCCTTCCAGTGCGTCCTGGATCGGGTGGGCAAAGTCATACATCGGGAAGATGCACCATTTGGTGCCCTGCCTGTGATGCTCTATGTAGCGGATCCGGTAGAGCACAGGGTCACGCATATTAAAGTTTCCGCTCGTGAGGTCTATTTTTGCACGCAGCGTATAGCGGCCTTCCTCAAACTCTCCGTTGCGCATGCGCTGGAAGAGGTCGAGGTTTTCCTCGATCGGCCTGTCACGCCACGGGGATACGGCAGGATGGGAAGTGTCCCCCCTGTATTCGCGGAACTGCTCCGGCGTCAGCTCACAGACGTAGGCGAGGCCTTTTTTGATCAGCTCAATGGCGTATTCGTAGGTCTTCTCAAAATAATCGGACCCGTAAAACAGTCTGTCACCCCAGTCAAACCCGAGCCAGCGGATATCCTGTTGGATGGCATCGACGAATTCCGTATCCTCCTTGGCGGGGTTGGTGTCGTCAAAACGCAGGTTGTAGATCCCGCCGAATTTTTCCGCGGTACCGAAGTCGATCGTCAGGGCCTTGCAGTGGCCGATGTGCAGGTAGCCGTTCGGTTCGGGCGGGAAACGCGTGTGGACCTGCATGCCTTCAAATTGGCCGCCCTTGCCGATGTCCTCTGCGATAAACTGTTCAATAAAATTTCTGGAAGTTGTTTCGTCCATAGTAATACTCCAAATTACAAGAATCTTTGCATATTATAGCGGATTCGGTTCCCAAATACAACAACAATTTCTTTCTGCATTTCTTTCCGCATTTTTGAGGCCGGAAAAGTGCAACTTTTTCTTGACTTTTCGGAATTCCCATTTTATAATTCATCTCACTTGCTGAGAAGGGCAGGAGTACGCATGATTGGCGGGTTCAGAGAGAAGGCGGCTGGTGCGAGCCTTTACTCTGCTGCATGCGGAAGGTCGGCCCGGAGCTCCGGAGGTGAAAGAGAGTAGCTTTCGGCGGGCGGTTCCCGTTACAGGATCGGGGGTCGGAAGAGGCCCCGCTAAGTGCCGTTTGAGACGGAATTCAGGTGGTACCGCGGTAGTTTTTATCGCCCTGAGGTTTTCCTCGGGGCGTTTTTGTGTGTCAGCACAGATTCGCCCGGAGAGATTCCAAATGAGGAGGAGTTCGAAATGAAGGAACTTCCAAAAGTGTATGACCCGAAAAAGGTAGAAAAAAAGATCTATGACCTCTGGATGGACGGAGATTATTTCCGTGCGGAAATCGATCCGGACAAAGAGCCGTTCTGCATTGTCATGCCGCCTCCCAACGTTACAGGCCAGCTGCATCTCGGCCACGCCATTGACGCAACGCTGCAGGATATCCTTACCCGGTACAGAAGAATGCAGGGCTATGCCGCCCTGTGGCTCCCGGGCGTTGACCACGCGGGTATTGCCACGCAGATCAAGGTGGAGGAAGAACTGCGTGTCAAGGAAGGCCTGACCCGATACGACCTCGGGCGTGACAGGTTCCTCGAGCGCGTCTGGGCCTGGAAGGAGCATTACGGCAACCGCATTGTGGAGCAGCAGAAGACGCTCGGCGTCTCGGCTGACTGGAGCCGTTCCCGCTTTACGATGGACGATGTCTGTGCCAGGGCGGTACGAGAGACCTTCTGTGACCTCTATGAAAAGGGCCTGATCTACAAGGGCAGACGGATCATCAACTGGTGCCCGCACTGCCGCACGGCTCTTTCCGATGCGGAAGTGGAATACAAGGATATCCCGGGGCATTTCTGGTACATCCGTTATCCGGTGGAAGATTCCGATGAGGAATTCATCATTGCAACAACGCGTCCGGAGACGATGCTGGGCGACACCGGTGTTGCCGTCAACCCGGCAGACGAGAGATATCAGCATCTGGTCGGCAAAAATGCCATCCTCCCGCTGGTGGGCAGAAAACTCCCCATTGTGGCGGATGACTATGTGGAGCTGGGCTTCGGAACCGGCGCGGTCAAAATGACGCCATGCCACGACCCCAACGACTACGAAGTCGGCCTTCGCCACAATCTCGAGATGGTTCAGGTGATCGACGAGGATGCGAAGATCATCAATGACGGCTGCGGCGGCCGTTACGACGGGATGGACCGTTATGAGTGCCGTGAGCAGATCGTAAAGGATCTCGAAGAACAGGGCTATCTCGTCAAGGTGGAAGACTACAGCCACAACGTCGGCTGCTGCTACCGCTGCGGAACGACCGTGGAGCCCCTGACGAGCCCACAGTGGTTTGTCAAAATGAAACCGCTGGCAAAAAAGGCAATCGATGTCGTGAAAGACGGGCGCATCAAGTTCGTCCCCGAGCGTTTCACCAAGACCTACCTCAACTGGATGGAAAACGTGCATGACTGGTGCATCTCCCGCCAGCTCTGGTGGGGCCACCAGATCCCTGCGTGGTACTGTGACGATTGCGGCCATGTCACGGTCAGCAGGACGGATGCGTGTGAGTGCGAAGCGTGCCACAGCAAAAATATCCGCCGGGAAGAGGACGTGCTCGACACCTGGTTCTCCTCCGCACTCTGGCCTTTCAGCACGATGGGCTGGCCGGAAAAGACCGACGATCTCAATTACTGGTATCCGACCACTGTCATGGTTACCGGCTATGATATCATTTTCTTCTGGGTCGCGAGGATGATCTTCTCCGGAATGGAGCAGATGGACAAGGAGCCGTTCCGTACGGTCTTTATCCACGGACTTGTCCGCGACAGCCAGGGCCGGAAGATGTCCAAATCCCTTGGCAACGGCATCGACCCCATGGATATGATCGACCAGTTCGGCGCGGATGCACTGCGTTTCAACCTGATCACAGGCAACTCTCCCGGAAACGACATGCGTTTCTATGTGGAAAAGTGCGAGGCCATGCGCAACTTCTGCAACAAGATCTGGAATGCCTCCCGTTTCGTGATGATGAACCTCACCATCGACAAAAACGAGCTTCCGGGAAAGCTGGAGATTGAGGACAAGTGGATCCTTTCCAAGCTCAACGACACCATCCGCGAAGTCAACATCAACATGGAAGCTTTTGAGCTGGGCGTTGCCTCCGGCAAGATTTATGACTTTATCTGGGACACCTATTGTGACTGGTATATCGAGCTCACTAAACCGCGTCTCAATTCCGACGATGAAGAGCTGAAGACGAATACGCAGAAGGTCCTGCTGTATGTCCTCACGGAGATCCTGAAGCTTCTGCATCCTTTCATGCCGTTCATCACGGAAGAGATCTGGCAGGCTCTCCCGCATGAGGATGGTGCGCCGTCTGCCCTGATGATCTGCAATTATCCTGCGTTTGATGAAAAGCTCTCTTTCCGCGAGGATGAAGCCAACTTTGAAATGGTGATGGATGCCATCAAGGCTGTGCGTGCCCGCCGTGCGGAAATGAATGTCCCGCCCTCCAGAAAGGCGCATCTCTATATCGTCACGGACAAGCAGATAGCTTTTGAAGCCGGCAGGAACTACATCTCCAAGCTGGCCTATTCCAGCGATGTGTCCATCCTCTCCGAGCTGCCGGCAGACAGTGACAAGATGGTCTCCGTCATTACGGACAATGCCCGCCTCTTTATGCCGATGGCTGATCTGGTTGACCTTGAAGCCGAAAAGGCGAGGCTCACCAAAGAGATTGAAAAGACGGAAAAGCTGATTGCCGGGCAGGAGGCCAAGCTTGCCAATGCAAACTTCGTTTCCCGCGCACCGGAAGCGGTGGTCAACATCGAGCGGGAGAAGAAGGCAAAGCTCGAAGCCCTGCTGGAGAACCTGAAGCTCAGCCTTGCCAATCTCTGACAGAAGTACAAGTATATAAAAGAACAGACCCGGTGGGGTAACAAGCCATTGCCCCACCGGGTTTTTCAGGGGGAAATAAAAATGCTGAAGACCGAACGCCTGATCCTGCGCCGCTGGGAAGAGAGTGACGCGGAGAGCCTGTACGAATTTGCAAAAGACCCGGATGTGGGCCCGATTGCGGGTTGGCCTGCCCATCAGAGCATCGAGGAGAGCCGGGACGTGATCAGGAATGTCTTTGCCGGAAAAGAAGCCTATGCCATCTGCCTGAAAACTGACAACAGGGCCATCGGTGCGATCGAACTGAAGCTGAACGGGCATACCGACCTGACGGAACGTGATGATGAATGTGAACTGGGATACTGGCTGGGGAAGCCATTCTGGGGGCGGAATATCATGCCCGAAGCGGCAAGGGAACTTTTCCGCCATGCCTTTGAAGAGATCGGGATGCAGAGAGTCTGGGCCGGTTACTATGAGGGCAATGCCAAGTCCAGGCGCGTCCAGGAAAAATGCGGTTTCCGTTATCAATGGACTACGAAAGATGTGGACGTTCCGCTCCTGCACGAAAAGCGCACGGGGCATGTAAGCAGCATCACCAAAAACCAGTGGCAATGGGACAGAATGGCTGCCGCTGCCAGGGCTGTGCGCAGAGAGCGCCGCATTTCGGAATACGTCACCTGCGGAGAGGTGTCCGCAGCCGTACTCTCAAAATCCGGGAGGATCTATACGGGAGTTTGTATCGACACCTGCTCTACACTCGGCATCTGTGCCGAGAGGAATGCCATTTTCAGCATGATCACAAACGGAGAGCAGGAAATCGAAAAGGTTATCGCCATTCTGCCTGACGGTTCCAGCGGGGCGCCCTGCGGAGCCTGCCGGGAGCTGATGGTGCAGCTGATGCCGGAGACGTACAAGGGCATCGAAATCATGATGGACACGGAACAGGAAAGGGTTATCACACTCGGAGAGCTGACCCCGGAGTGGTGGATATAACCCTTACGCAGGAGGGTTGCCCTGCTACAGCGAAAGACCCCGGCCTGGCGCTATGCTCCAGGCCGGGGTCTATTTTTCAGGACAGATGTCAGAAGCGTCTCCCAGATAGTTATTCACTTCTGAGTGCGGCAACGGGATCCTGCTTTGCCGCTTTTCGGGAGGGGATGAACCCGCCGATGAACGTCAGCAGGATACAGAGCAGGATAAGAACAGTGCCTGCTCCCGCCGGGAGAAAAGCGCGGATGCCTTCCTGATCGGCAAGGGTGCGGATGATCCTGTTGATCGGAATCTGCAGAAGAAGTGTCAGGAAAATCCCGAAAGCCCCTGCCAGAATCCCGATAATGAAGGTTTCGGCGTTGAAAACTTCGGTAATATTCCGCTTGGATGCTCCCATTGCCCGCAGGATGCCGATTTCCTTCCTGCGTTCCAGAACCGAAATATAGGTGATGATGCCGATCATAATGGAGGAGACCACCAGAGAAACCGCTACAAACGCGATCAGGACATAGGTAATCACGTCGATGATGGTCGTCACAGAGGACATCAGTGCACCCACATAGTCGGTGAATTCGATTACCTTTTCCTCGTGCCCTTCTGCTTCCATCGCGGCATTGTAGGCATCCAGCAGGTGGATTACTTCATTTTTGCTGTCGAAGTCCTTCGGATAGATGGTGATGAGCATGGGGGACTCTCTGTCCGCATAGCCGAAGCGGGAAAGATTCCCGTTGTAGCTTGCAGAGAGGGAAGCGGCACGCGCGGCAAAGACTTCCTGCATGTGCGCTTCGTCCATCGCCAGAGAGATGACATCGCCAATGCGGTCTTCATCGATTTCTATCAGATCCATCAGAAGGGGCAGCCCGGCGGAGATCATATCCTTCAGGGTTTGAGAGGTGCCCGTCCGGGAGAGCTCACGCAGGATCCGGACGGTGCGCTGTGCCGTCAGGCGTGTTTCATCCGTGTCAAGAGAGTCGAGCTTGTCCCAGCGGATCGTAATCGCATCCGAGAGGTGTTCCGGATGGAAGGAGATCATATCCATCAGCGAGAAGTCTTCCTCCTGACCCGTCTCGCCGAAACGGATCCCCGTCAGGATGTCTGTTTCGGGGGTCGCCTGCTGTGCCTGCACCAGGCTGCTCTCTTCCGATAGCCGGATCAGACGGCTGAGAAGAGCGGGAGGGTACTCAATCCCAAGCTCCAGAATCCCGAAGGAAACGCCTTCCGCGGGCTTTACCACACCCACGATCCGCATCTCCTCCGCCTGATGAAGAAGCGAGAGCATCTGTTCACGGTCGGAAGAGCGGTCAACCCAGACACCGAGTGTTTCATCGTAGGAATAGGTCTCAAAGGCGGGCAGCAGACGGAAGGAAATACCGAGAAAATCCTTTGCATCAAAGACGCGGCTCTCTTCGAGCTTCATGGTCGAGCCGCTCCCCGCGACAACGCTTTCAATCTGGGTGTTCAGCTCATCGGAGTCTTTAATGCCCATTGTATAAAGCATAATGTCCGGGATCCCGCCGGAACCCGTCAGAACCAGCACGCAATCCGTATCCCTTTCCGGCCATCGGCCTGCCAGAAGCACATAGTCATCCCGGTAGAGCGCCTCGTTATCCGGCAGCGGGCGGAAGACTTCGTTCATTCCGTATCCCGCCATAGCGCCGGTCAGCCCGTCGTCGGTGCTGATGCCGAAAACAGACATGGTCTGGTCGGGGTTTACCTGCGCGTAGCCGTCGCCCCGGAGCTGATAGATCTGCGGGCTGATGCCGTAACGGTAGTCCACACCGCGCGTTACTTCTTCCATTCCGCTCAGACCGCTGTCCAGCCAGCGCTTCAGCGATGCAAGGTCGTTCAAACGGGCGGAGGAAAGCATCCCGCCCATCATCTGCTGCTCCGTGACCTGGTCACCGGTGGCTTCGAAGGTCTGCTGCTGCAGAGCGGCGAAGTTCAGCATGGTCTGCTCCATGGAAAAAGCCGAGCTCAGGATTTCAATGGGATACTGGCTGAGAGAATCCCGTTCCATCTGCCGGATATAGGTATTGGCACCGTTGGAGAGCGATAGGATCAGCGCGATCCCGACGATCCCGATCGATGCCGCAAAGGCGACCAGTATGGTGCGGGCTTTTTTGGACAGAAGGTTTGAAACAGAGAGGGAAAGCGCAGTCAGAAAAGACATCGACGGTTTTCGTACGGAACGCTTTTTCTGCTGCTTCCAGGGCATGTCGTCAGGATACAGTTCCAGGGCCTCTTCTTCAAGGGGATAGGGATTGGTATCCTCCGTGATCTGCCCGTCGTGAATACGGACGATTCTGCTGGCATACCGAGTGGCAAGATCCGGGTTGTGCGTCACCATGATGACCAGGTGGTCTTTGGCAACTTCCTTCAAAAGCTGCATCACCTGTTCACCCGTCTCGCTGTCCAGGGCTCCGGTGGGTTCATCCGCAAGCAGAACGGAGGGCCCGTTTACAAGCGCTCTCGCAATGGCAACGCGCTGCATCTGCCCGCCGGAGAGCTGCAGCGGTTTTTTATGCGCCTGATCCAGCAGCCCCACGCGATCCAGGGCTTCCAGCGCACGGCGCCTCCGCTCCTGCCGTTTTACACCGGAAAGCGTCATGGCGAGTTCCACATTGGCCAGGATGCTCTGATGCGGGATCAGATTGTAGCTCTGAAAGATAAAACCGATGGTATGGTTGCGATAGGTGTCCCAGTCGCGGTCTTTATAGCTGCTGGTCGGAACCCCGCGAAAAGACATCTCCCCGGAATTATATCGGTCCAGACCGCCGATGATATTCAGCAGGGTGGTTTTCCCTGATCCGCTGACCCCTTCCACGGCTACGAACTCGCGTTCCCGGAATGACAGAGAGACCCCGTCCAGTGCTTTCTGGACGAGGTTCCCGGTCCGATATTCTTTTTTGATATTCCGGACAGTCAGCATGGTGCTAGCGGCAGACTGGGCGAAAAATTATGGGGCAGGCTGTTCTGCAGGTTCCTCTGCAGCTTCTCTATTTTCCGCAGTTTCGGGGGCTGCCTCTTCCGTTTCCGCAGGGGCATCCGGCTCGGAAGCGGTTTCTTCCGTGCCGAAGTGGTCTTTGATGTCATCCATCGTATTGATGACGATTTCCTTTACATCCTCCGCAAAGGCTTCCGCCTCCTGCACATGCTCATTCTGGCGGAGTTCCTCCGTTACATCGTCCACAATAGCAGCGGCTTCATCAACGATCACATCCATGTGATCCTGCACCTTCTGCTGGAGCTCGGAATTCGTCTCTCTGTCGGTTCTGACTCCTGTGCCGAGGGAAAACGCGACCACAAGAGATAACAGCCAGCTGATCAGTTTCATAAACATCAAATTGCTCCTTTCCTCTTTTGAAACTTCCGGATGCCCGGAGTTTTTTTCGTTTTCGGATACTATAATCCTACCTTTCCGCCCGAAAAAAGTCAAGCCTAAAGACGAAAAACAGCCGTCAGAATTCACGGCACGTTCATTTTCTGCACCGAAAACGGAGAAACAGGGGAGGAGATTCTTGCCAAGGGAAAGTTCCGGGCGTATAATCAAAACAGGATCCATCCGGGCACGAAGGGAGGGAAAGCGGTGGAAGCTCTGCGCTGTATCGTAGAACGGATTACCTATCAGAATGAAAAAAACGGCTATTCCGTCATCCGATGCCGGGCGAAGGATTACCGGGAACTCATAACCGTCGTCGGGATGATGCCGGAGGTGCATGTCGGTTCTGTTCTCTCCCTGACCGGAAAGTGGAAGTTAGATCCCAAATTCGGCAGGCAGTTTGCGGCTGAAACCGTAGAAGAAACGCTCCCGGCGACGGTCTACGGGATCGAAAAGTATCTTGGTTCCGGGCTGATCAAGGGGATCGGCCCCAAGTTTGCCAAGCGGATCGTCAGCGCCTTCGGGGAGGACACCCTCCGCATCATTGAGGAGCAGCCGGAGGAACTGCTGAAAATCAACGGGATCGGGCCGCTGCGTGTCGAGAGGATCAAAAAAAGCTGGGCGGAACAGAGAGAGATCAAAAACATCATGCTCTTTCTGCAGGGGCACGATGTCAGCACTTCGCATGCCACAAAAATATTTAAGACATACGGAGAAAACAGCATCGCGGTTGTGCAGGAAAACCCATATCGCCTTGCGGATGATATCTGGGGCATCGGGTTTCATACGGCAGACACGATCGCCCGGAAGCTGGGGTTTGACCAGACCAGGCCGGTGCGTTTACGGAGCGGCCTTCTCTATACGATCAACAAACTCAGTGAAGAAGGACACTGCTACGCGACAAGGGAACTGCTGTTGAAAGTAGGCTCGGCTCTTCTGGATGTAAAGGAGGAGCTGCTTTCTGCCACGCTGGATGAGATGATCCTTGCGGAAGATGTGAAAACGGAAGAGATTCCGGAAACGGGAGAGGATGCGATCTACCTGCCGCCGTTTTTCTTTTCGGAAATCGGGACAGCCAGGCGGCTTCGTGAAATCTTTTCTGCCCCGAAGCAGCTGACGTTGAAAACCGAAGGCCTGGAAAGCCGCATCCGGCAGAAAACCAGCATGGCGTACGATGAGACCCAGATGAAAGCGATCCGGACGGCACTGGAGAGCAAAATCCTGATTCTGACGGGCGGGCCGGGCACAGGAAAGACCTCCACCACACGCGGCATTATCACGGCGTTCCGGGAAGCCGGAGCCAGGATTCTCCTGGCAGCGCCGACCGGGCGGGCTGCCAAGCGCCTCTCGGAAACTACCGGGATGGAAGCAAAAACGGTCCATCGTCTGCTGGAGGTGAAGCCGCCGGAAGGCTACCAGCGCAACGAGTCCAACCCGCTGGAGGGCGATGTGCTGATCGTGGACGAATGCTCCATGATAGACCTTCTCCTGATGCACAACCTGCTGAAGGCTGTCCCGGATTGCATGACGCTGATCCTTGTAGGGGACGTTGACCAGCTTCCGAGCGTCGGAGCGGGAAATGTGCTGCGCGATGTGATCGACTCCGGGTGTTTTCCCGTTGTCCGCCTTACAAAAATCTTTCGGCAGGCACAGTCAAGCCGCATCATTACCAATGCCCACAGGATCAATAAAGGGCAGATGCCGGATCTCAGCAACGGGCGGGAGAGTGATTTCTTCTTTGTGGAACAGGAGGATGCCGAAGCTGCAGCAGGGGAGATCGTTGATCTGATCAAGACGCGCCTGCCCGCACATTACCGTGTTTCTCCAAGGGATATTCAGGTCCTGAGCCCGATGCAGAGGGGCTCCGTCGGGGCGGCGAACCTGAACCAAATGATTCAGGAAGCGGTGAACCCCGGAGAGACGGGATTCCGAAGAGGCGGTGTTCAGTTCAGAACCCGCGACAAAGTGATGCAGATCCGCAACAACTATGAGAAAGAAGTGTTTAACGGGGATATCGGGATCGTGGAATCGACCGATCCGGAAGAGCGCGAACTGACCGTCAATTTCGAGGGAAGAAGTGTATCGTATGATATTTCCGAGCTGGATGAGCTTGTCCTGGCCTATGCCGTCACGATTCATAAAAGCCAGGGGAGCGAGTATCCGATCGTGGTGATACCGATCCTGATGTCGCATTATGTGATGCTGCAGCGCAACCTGGTTTACACGGGGGTCACAAGGGCGAAAAAGGTGCTTGTGCTGGTAGGCGCAAAGAAGGCCCTCGCGCTTGCCGTTCGAAACAGCACGGTTCGGAAACGGAACACGCTTCTCGCACTGCGGATCCGCCGCAGCTTTGAGGCGTTCTGACGCACAGCCCGAGAATCTGTTAATTTTCAAAGTAGAAATTTTACGGAACTTCTGCAGGATAGGTACTTGCAAAGTGCTGCAGGATAGTGTATAATTAAATAAAGGAATTTTATAAAAATTCTTTACATAATTTTTTTGAAGGAGGAAACCCCCAATGAAAAGAATCCTGGCAGCTCTGTTGGTACTGATCATGCTGGCAGCTCCCGTTTTTTCTGCTCCTGCAAGGGCAGAGGCTCAGGAGCCGATCACACTCACGGTTTTCCGCGGTGACCCGGGCGATCAGCCTGCAGAAGACAACAAGATCTATCAGAAGATCGAAGACGAATTCGGCGTCAAATTCGAGTTTGAATTTCTTGCCGGCGATCTGGATGAGAAGCTCGGCATGATGATTGCCGGTGAAGACTATCCTGATCTGTTCGACGGCGGCAACAGCGCTGACCTCATTATCCAGAACGGCGCTCTGATCAACCTGCTCGACTATGTCAGCCCGGAAAAGACGCCTCGTCTCTGGGCCCATATTGAGCCGCAGCTGGCACGCATCATCGAAAAGGATGAAGACGGCAATGATGTGATGTACATCATCCCGAACTACGGCCTGGCAGACGGCGAACAGATCGTCAACCAGGTAAACGGCCCTGCCTTCTTCCTGCAGAAGCAGGTTCTCGAGTGGGGCGGATATCCCGAGATCCACACCCTGAACGAGTACTTCGACCTGATTGAGAGATTCCTCGCCGAGAATCCCACGGATGAAAATGGCACCCCGTACGTCGGCTTTGACATCCTCTGTGAAGACTGGCGCCATTTCTGCCTGATCAATCCGGTACAGCACCTGATGGGCCGCCCGAATGACGGCGAAGTCCTTGTCGACATCAGCACGGACGATTTCTATACCGAGACCTTCATTGACAAGCCCTACGCAAAGCCCTACTACCAGAAGCTGAACGAAGAGTTCCATAAGGGCCTCATCAGCAGAGACACCTTTGTTATGAACTATGACCAGTACATCGCGGCGCTCTCCAGCGGCACGGTCCTCGGCATGTTTGACCAGACCTGGGACTTCAACAATGCCACCTTCGCCCTGCAGGATGCCAACATGTACAAGAACACCTATGTTGCCCTCGGCCTTGTCTATGATCCCGAGTATGTCGACGGCAAAGAGATTGAAGAACATTATGTAAACGGCTCTCTCCCGAATCTGCGCCGCGGCTTCGGTATCTCCGTGAACTGCAAGTGCCCGGAGCGCATTGTGGCCATGTGGGAAGAGATGATGTCTGACGAGTGGCAGCTCCTCTTCAACTGGGGTGTTGAAGGCGATGACTACTATATCGAAGACGGCCGCCTGATGATGACGGAAGAGCAGTATGCCAATACGCTGAACAACAACTGGAAGCTCCATAACAGAGCCGAAGCATTCACCCAGAGCAGCCCGAAGAAGCAGGGCTACATTATGGACGGTCCTCTCGCAGGCAACTGCTGGGAGGTCGCCAACCAGCCTGAAATTGTTTTCGGCCAGATGAGCGAGTACGACAAGGAGTTCCTGAGCCATTACGGCTATCAGAAGTTTGCTGATTTCGTGAATCCGCCCATTGAGCTTGCTCCGTACGGCGAAGCCTGGCAGATCGACTATACACCGGTTGACATCGAGCATCAGGACTTCCTGGACATCCAGGACAAGGAGCTTCCGGAGCTGATCATGTGCGATCCGGCAGAATTTGATGCTAGATGGGATACCTTTGTGAAGGATATTACGCCTTCCGCTACCGCGTTCGGCGAATACATGTGGGATGCTGTCAAGGCAGAGGCTGCAAAAGTATTAGGGGATTAAGTCCCGACAGCTTTCAGTTCCTCTGCAAGATAACGCCTGTTTAAAACAACAGGAGAGAGGGGAGGATGTGTTTATCACCTCCCCTCTTTCCTCTTATCCCTTTACTCTATCGCTATCGTATCCTGAGGAGTATTGTTATGGACGGCATAGCAAAGAAGACACAACTAAACACAAACGGCACAAGGAAGCCTGCAAGCTTCTGGCGGAAGCTGATCAAACAGTGGCAGCTGCTTCTCATGGCTCTTCCCATGCTCTTTTATGTGCTGTTGTTTAATTACGGCCCCATGTGGGGCTGGATCACCGCATTCCAGGACTACAAGCCCAAGCTGGGGATCACCGGGAGCAAATTCGTCGGGTGGAAGAACTTCCTGTGGCTCTTCAACCGCCCCGATTTTCTGCAGAGCATCCGCAACACGCTGGGGATGAGCGTCATCAACCTGGTGCTCGGCACGGTTACCTCGATTTTGCTGGCTATCCTGCTCAATGAGGTGCGCCACTCCGGCTTTAAGCGCGTCGTGCAGACGGTTACTTACCTGCCGCACTTTCTCAGTATGGTCATCGTCGTCGGGATGGCGCAGAATATTTTTGCCAGCAACGGCCCGCTGAACCAGTTCCTGATGAACGTCGGCCTGATCAAGGAACCGATTTTCTTCCTCGGAGAGGGAAGCCTGTTCTGGTGGCTGGTAGGTGTGATCAATGTGTGGAAAGAGGTCGGCTGGAACACCATTATTTACATTGCAGCCATGACAGCCATCGACCCGACCCTGTATGAGGCAGCCGTAATAGACGGCGCAGGCCGTTTCAACCGGATCCGTTACGTTACGCTTCCGGGCATCAAATCCACCTTTGTGATCCTGCTGATCATGAATATCGGGCACCTGATGGAAGCGGGGTTTGAACTGCAGTACCTTCTCAGTTCTTCCCTTACCATCGAATGGGCGCAGACGATCGATATCTTCGTGCTGAAATACGGCATTTCGAAACAGCAGTACGGCGTTGCCACTGCTGCCGGCATGTTCAAGAGCGTTGTGGCCATTATCCTGCTCTTCGCGGCAAACACCATTGCGAAAAAGCTGGATGAAAGCACACTGATCTGAGGAGGAACCAAAATGAAAAACAGTTCTTCTGCAATAAAATCAAGGAAAATCAAACAGGACTGGGTATTCCCGCTTGTCAATACGGTTTTCCTGATCCTGCTCATGTTTATTACCCTCTATCCGGTCATCAATACGGTCGCCTATTCCTTCAATGAAGGAACCGATGCCCTGAGAGGGAATATCGGGCTCCTGCCGAGAAAATTCAGCCTTGACAGCTATAAGTCCATCCTGTCAGATGCCGCTGTTTATCGGGCAGCCTGGATCTCCGCCTCCAAAACCGTGCTGATCACGCTGCTCAACCTGTTCTGGACGAGCATGCTGGCCTATGCGCTGTCAAGAAAAGAATTCGTCCTGCGCAAATTCATCACGGTCATCATGGTGCTGACCATGTACATCAACGCCGGTCTGATCCCGAATTATCTCCTGATTTCCAAAACGCTGCATCTCAGCAATAAATACCTTGTGTATATTATTCCCACGATGTTCTCGTGCTTCAATATGATCGTGATACGCACCTATATTGCCGGATTGCCGGAAGCGCTGGTCGAATCGGCAAGGATCGACGGAGCGGGAGACCTGAGGATCTTCTGGCAGATCATTTTTCCGCTTTGCAAACCGGTGCTTGCCACGGTTGCGCTGTTTATCGCGGTCGGCAGCTGGAACAGCTGGTTCGACACCTATCTTTACGTCGGCGGGAAAAAAGACCTCTATACGCTGCAGTACCTGCTCAAGATGAAGCTTGCGACGACGCAGGCCAGCGCCAATGCCGCAAAGTCGACGGCGGAAGCGATGTCGACGCTCGGGCAGACGACGCCGATCACGATCCGCTGTGCGATCACGGTCATCGCTGCGATTCCGATCATGATCGTCTATCCCTTTCTGCAGCAGTATTTCGTAAAGGGCATCGCCCTCGGAAGCGTGAAGGAATAATCTTGTTTATATTTTTGAGTGAGGTGGACAGGAATGAAAAGAGAATGGCCGCTCGATACCGCGTTGTCTTTTGACCCCTATTACGGGGAACCCGACCGGGACGGGGATGCCGGATATGAGATCCTGCCTGACGGGAAGGTTTTTGTGCGGGTAAAAGCACTTTCTGCTTCCCGCATTGTGATTGACCGGTTCGGAACAGAATTTCCGCTGGAGAGGGTTTCCGATGAGATGTGGGAAGGCACGCTGGATCTGGGCAGGGGATTTCTCTATTTCTTCCTGAAGATCGATGGCGCGGATGTTCTGTCTCCGGCCTTTCCGATCGGCTACGGCTGTTGCAGACCCATGAATTTCTTCGATGTACCCGTGCCGGGTGAGGACTGGGACGCCCTGGGCGGGATCCCTCACGGGAGCGTGACAAGGCACGTTTTCTTTTCCGAAGTGACCGGAAAGCATGAAGTGTGCCTCGTATACCTGCCGCCGTCTTTCAACTGGCGGAAGAAGTACCCTGTCCTGTATCTGCAGCACGGCTACGGCGAAAACGAAACGGGATGGGTCTTCCAGGGGCATGCCGCCCGCATCGCGGACCGCCTTCTGTACGAAGGCCGGATGGAAGAGATGCTCCTGGTGATGGGTAACGGAATGGTGCGGATCGAAGGGGCGGAAGAAAACCGCCAGCTGCAGAGTTCCCTGTTTCCGAAGGTGCTGCTCTCCGACCTGATCCCCTTTATCGAGGCAACCTATCCGGTGAAGACCGACAAGTGGAGCCGCGCGATGGCGGGCCTGAGCATGGGGAGTTACCAGACAAGCCTGGTCACGCTCGCAAACCCGTCTCTCTTCGGGTACGCGGGGCTGTTCAGCGGATTTCTGCGGGCGCCCTGGGGCGAGGAGGATACTTCCCGCCTTTCTCTGCTGGAGAAGCCGGGAGACTTTGCGGAAAGCTTTCGGGTCTTTTACCGGGCGATGGGCACGGAGGACCATTTCTTCGGCAGTTTTGCCGCGGATGATGCTTTCCTGGAGGGAAAACAGCTTCCGATCGTCCGGAAGACATTTCCCGGCGGGCATGACTGGGGCGTGTGGCGAAGATGCCTCTATGATTTCCTGCCTTTGCTTTTTAAAGAGTGAATTACCCTGAGGGGGCTGTGATGAAAGCGGTGTGGAAGCAGTTTCGCTTTTGTTGCAACCCCTTTCAAGAAGAAATATTGGTGAAAAAATAGACACTTTTGTCTGGAATGTTGATGCATTCTGTGAGGAGTTATCGATGGGTTTCTGTTTCAGCGAAGTGCTGCCGGATGTCTTTCACATAGAGGATTCCCTGGGCGTGTGCATGACCCTGCTCTGCGGGAGCCGGGAGGCTTTGCTGGTTGATACGGGGTTCGGCCTGGAGGATGTGGCTGCGTTTGCTTCCTCCCTGACAGACAGGCCGATCCGCCCGGTGCTGACGCACGGCCATTATGATCATATCCTGGGTGCGGGATGGTTTTCGGAGGCGGCCCTGCTGGAAGAGGATCGGGAACTTGCACAGGAGCATGGAAGCGCTTTCTGGAGAAAGAGGACACTGGAAGAAGCAGCGCGGAGGGGGTTTTATGCGGATGAGGAAGCATTTCTCTCCCGCCCGGCCCCGGTTTGGAAAAAGCTGGAAGAGGGATGGATCGACCTCGGGGGACTGTCGGTGCAGGTGATCCGCTGCCCGGGGCATACCGAAGGATCTGCCGTTTTTTACATTCCGGAGCGCGCTCTTTTGCTTACGGGGGATGACTGGAACCCCTGCACATGGCTTTTCTTCCCGGAGGCCCTTCCAGTGCAGGTTTACCGCAGAAACATGCAGCAACTGCTGAAACTGCCTTTCCGGCATGTCCTCTGCCCGCACAGGACGGAACTGTATGAGAGGAGCATGCTGGAGGATTTTATCACGGGGCTGACGGATGATAAGCTACTCTCGGCAAAACCCGTGGACAACGGGGCCTGGCTGGGGATTCGGACCGTCCAGGCAGAACCGGCGCCGGACCAGTGTATTATATTCGATGCGGAGAAAATGCGCCGTTACGGGCAGGAAAACCATGAAAGAGAATAAAATGATGATAGATCAGCCGGTCTCCTGGAGAGACTATCCCGCCTGGCTGACGGATTTTCAGGGTTCGGTCCTGGAGAGCCTTGCTACCCCTTTGGAGATTGCCGCATTTGAAGCGGAACAGTTCACCGGAAGCGGAAGGGGAAAAGGCCCGTCCTTTTCGTTTGAGCTCGATAAATCGCTTGGGGAAAGCTATCTTCTGGAAAAGCCCGCCCCTGACAGGATCGTAGTACGCGGCGGGGAGCGGGGGATTTTATACGGAACCTATGAGGCGCTTTTTGATCTGAGCTGTGAAAGGCCGCTTCCATGCGGGCTTCAAAGCCCTGCCTGTAGCCTGCGCATGCTGGATTCCTGGGACAATACGGACGGAACCGTTGAACGCGGTTATGCCGGGAGATCCCTCTGGTTTGAGGGGGGCGGTTTCTCTTACGATCCGGACCGGATCCGCCAGCTGGGGCGGATGCTGGCCAGCGTCGGGATCAATGTGCTTTGCATTAACAACGTGAATGTGGATGCGTCGGCCCGTTCCCTGATCGGGGATCTGCTGCCGCAGGCGGCAGAATTTGCGAATCTTCTCCGTCCTTTCGGAATACGGCTGATGCTCTCGGTTGATTTTTCCTCGCCGATGTTCCTGAAAGATCCGGATCCCGCGTCCGGCGGAAACGATGCCCTCCTCCAAAGCGCTGACCCGCTTGACGAAGCAGTGCGCCGCTGGTGGAGGCACTGCGCGGCGCACGTCTATTGGGCGATACCCGATCTGGCGGGATTTCTGGTAAAGGCCGACAGCGAACACCGGCCGGGCCCGAACACCTACGGCAGAAGCCATGCCGAGGGGGCCAACATGCTCGCCGCGGCCCTCGCACCGTACGGCGGAAAGCTGGTCTGGAGGGCTTTCATTTACAATTGCATGCAGGACTGGCGGGACACGGATACCGACCGCCCCTGCGCGGCGTATGATGTCTACCAACCGCTGGACGGATCATTCGCAGACAATGTGATTCTTCAGATCAAGAACGGCCCCTATGATTTTCAGGTGAGGGAACCCGTCTCTCCGCTGCTGCTGGGTCTGGAAAAGACCGATACGGCGGTGGAGCTGCAGCTGACGCAGGAATACACCGGCCATCAGATCGACCTGTTTTCCATGCCGCCCCTGTGGCGGGAAATCTTTGACCGGATAGGGAAGAAGAGGATCCGCGCCGCGGCGGCGGTCAGCAATCTGGGAAGAGACGATAACTGGACAGGGCATCCGTTTGCCGCCCTGAACCTTTTTGCCTTCGGGCGATATGCATGGGATCCGGATCAAAATCCCGAGGACGTGATCCGGCAGTGGATCCGCCTGAGCGGCTACCGGGAAGACGAGGAAAAACTGACGGATCTTCTCCTCCGCTGCAGCCGCACCTATGAGAAATACACGGCACCGCTGGGGCTCTGCTGGATGGTGAACCCCGGAGGGCATTACGGCCCCAGCCCCTGGGGATATGAATTTCAGGCATGGGGGACCTATAACCGGGCAGACCGGGACGCCGTGGGGATCGACCGGACAGCGGCGGGGACCGGCTTTCTGAAGCAGTATCCCCCTGAAGTGGCGAAGCGGTATGAGGATCCGGAGGCGTGCCCCGATGAATATCTGCTCTTTTTCCACCGGCTTCCGTATTCCTTTGTGATGCGGGACGGAAGAACGCTGATCCAGCGCATCTACGATGACCACTTTGAAGGCTTTGAAGAGGTGCTCGGGATGCAGAAGCTCCTGTCCGGGCTCCATCTTCCGGAGCGGGACCGGCAGCTTGTGAAAGAGCGGATGGAGCTGCAGGTGCGCAATGCCAGAGAGTGGCGCGATGTGACGAACACATTTTTCCATCGGCTCAGCGGCATTCCGGACCGAAACGGGCGAATGATCTATGACTGAGAGCAAACCAGAACGAAATATATAGTAAGAGAGGTATGGATGATGAGAAAAGCAGCGGTTTACTATGTGGATGTCCAGGCACCGGCCAACGGAACGGGGAGCAGGGAATGCCCCTTCCGTCATATCAATGACGCAGCGCTTGTGGCGCTCCCCGGGGATGAGATTGTGGTGAAGCCGGGGATCTATCGGGAGTATGTCAATCCGATCCACGGCGGGACGGAGGAAGCGCCGATCGTTTACCGCTCGGAGGAAATGCTGGGAGCTGTCATTACCGGGGCGGAGATCCTGACCGGCTGGACAAGGTTTGAGAACGATGTCTGGACGGCACAGGTGGATAACGGCGTGTTCGGAAGCTACAATCCCTATACGACCTTCGTGTACGGAGACTGGTATTTTGCCCCGAAGGTCCGCCACACGGGGTCCGTCTTTCTGAACGACCGCATGATGTACGAGACCGTCTCCCTGGAGGAATGCCTGGCCGGAGAACCGGATCCGTATGCATGGAAAGCGGAGGAATCCAGGTATAAATGGTTTTCCAGGCAGGAAGGCGGCAAAACGGTATTCTTTGCGAACTTCCGCGGGAAGGATCCCAATCGGGAAAAGGTGGAGATCACCGTGCGCCGCAACTGTTTCATGCCGGACAAAACCGGGGTGAACTACATAACGGTCAGCGGGTTTGAAATCACAAAAGCCGCGACGACCTGGGCACCTCCCGCCGCCTATCAGGACGGGATGATCGGGCCGCACTGGAGCAAAGGCTGGATTATTGAGGACTGCGAGATCAGCAACAGCCGCTGCTGCGGGATCTCCCTCGGAAAATACCGGGATCCGGAAAATGACATGTATTTTACCGTCAGGCATGTGAAAAGCCCTACCCAGATGGAGCGGGATGCCGTCTGCCGCGGGCAGTACCACGGCTGGCTGAAGGAGAACATCGGGCATCATATCGTTCGCCGCTGCAATATCCACCACTGCGAACAGACCGGCATCGTCGGCCGCATGGGGGCGGTGTTCTCCCTGATCGAGGACTGCCATATCCACGATATCTGCAATTCCCAGCAGCTGGGCGGTGCGGAAACGGCCGGGATCAAGATCCATGCCGCGATCGACGTGACCATCCGCAGAAACCATATTCACCACTGCATTATGGGTGTGTGGTGTGACTGGCAGGCGCAGGGCGCCAGGATTTCGCAGAACCTGATGCACGACAACCAGCGCCCGGAGGGGATCAAACAGGCTCCCGGTGCCATGTTCAACACGGATGTCTTTATCGAAGTGGGCCACGGCCCGACGCTGATCGATAACAATCTGCTACTTTCGAAGGTTTCCGTTACGATCCCGAGCGAAGGGATCGCCTGCATCCATAACCTGATGCTTGGCTCCTTCAGCCTGATCAATTCCGGCGTGGACAGCATCGTCAATGGACAGCGGGAACCCCGGTACACTCCGTATCATATCCGCCACCGCACGGAGGTGGCAGGTTTTATGACGATTTTGCACGGGGATGACAGGATCTACAACAACCTCATCGTTCAGCATTACCCCGTGACGGATCCGGAAAAAACCCCGCAGCATCCCGATTACGAAGTGGCGGGCACCGCTCCATTCGACATCTTCCCGACCTATGAGGAGTGGATCGCAAACTTCGCTCTGGAGAGTGAGGAGCCGGATATGGGAGCCCTAGCGAAGTGGCATTTTTCACACCTCCCGGTCTGGGTTGACGGCAACGCCTACTTCAACGGGGCGACGGTTTATCACAAGGAGTGCCGATATCTGTCCTGTGAAAAGGAGAAGGCGGTTGTCTCCCTGACGGAGCGGGACGGAAAAACCCTCCTGGAAACGAATCTGTACTCGCTGCTGGGAGACTTCCGGGTCGGCCTGATCAGTTCGCAGATCCTCGGCTGTGCCTTTGAACCGGAACAGCGCTTTGAGAACCCGGACGGGTCCGATATCCTCTTTGACGAGGATTATTTCGGTGCACACAGAGGGGTCAGCGCCTTCCCCGGCCCCATCGAGCCGGCAGGATTGGAAGAATACGGGGAGGACGGGCTCCTGCGCGTGGCTGTTTTCTGAAACAGCTTGACGGATCGGCTCCGAGTGAATACAATAGAAGCAGGATTTCCAGACTGCAACTCCAAAACGGAAAAAAGGAGACAAGATCATGAAAGATTTTTTGAACATGACTCCCGGGCGGGAGCTTAAGAAGTACCTGCATTCGCTGAGCGGGGACGAAAAATACGAGGCGCTGAACGCGATCATCGCGTACTGTGATCACATCGTTTTCTTCGGAGGGGCCGGTGTATCCACGGAAAGCGGGATCCCGGATTTCAGGAGCAAGGACGGTCTGTACAACCAGAGAGATGTCCGTTTTGAAATGTATGAGCCGGAATATCTGCTCTCTCATGACTGCCTGGTCAACCATCCGGATGTGTTTTTCGAATTCTACCGGCAGAAGATGGATGCAAGAGGCTGCAAGCCGAATGCGGCCCACCTGAAGCTCGCGGAAATGGAAGCCGCCGGGAAGCTCGATGCCGTCATCACCCAGAACATCGACGGGCTTCATCAGCATGCGGGGAGCAAAAACGTCTATGAAGTGCACGGCACCACGGAGAAGAATTACTGCTCCCGATGCGGAAAAAAGTATCCTTCCGACTACATTTACAACTGCAAAGACAGGATCCCGCGCTGCACCTGCGGCGGCGTCGTCCGGCCGGATGTGACGCTGTACGGAGAGAGCCTTCCGGAGCTCGCCTGGGAGCGGTCCATCGACGCGCTTTCCGTTGCCCAGTGCTTTATCGTCGGCGGAACGTCCCTGACCGTTTATCCCGCTGCCAGCCTGGTCAGATACTTCAGGGGCCCGTTCCTGATTATCTGCAACCGCGGGGCGACGCAGTACGACCAGGAAGCCGACCTGATCTTCCGGGAAAATATCGGCGAGGTGTTCAAGAGGATCGTTGTCTGACCTCTGCGCGGAGGAAAGGCACGGAGGAAAAGGAGAAACGGAAACATGAAAACGATCTATCTCGCCGGCGGCTGCTTCTGGGGGATGCAGAAATTCTTTGACCAGTTCGACGGAGTAGCCGAAACAGAGGTCGGCTATGCCAACGGGCCGGATTTCGCGCCGTCCTACCAGGAGGTGTGCAAAAACAGCGGCCATGCAGAGACGCTTCGGATCGAATATGACCCGGATACGATCTCGCTGACGGCCCTTCTGGAATACTACTTCATGGTGATCGATCCTCTCTCCGTCAACAGGCAGGGAGAGGACAGCGGGATCCAGTACCGCACCGGCATCTACTATACCGGAGAGGATCAGCTTGCGGAAATCAAGGCTGTCTGGACGGCGCAGGAAGAGAAGGCGGGGGCAAAGCTCGCCGTTGAGCTGGAGCCGATCCGGAACTTTTTCTCCGCGGAGGAGTATCACCAGAAATACCTTGAGAAGAATCCGGGCGGCTACTGCCATATCCCGCGCAGCTTTTTCAGCCTCGGCCAGAAAGGGTAAAAGCGGCAGGTGGAGCATTACAGAAGCCTGAACAGCACCCTGCAGGAGCAGTTCGGAGAAAAGGTCTACAAACTCGCCCTGGACGGCGGCTTTACCTGCCCGACGAGGGACGGTACCAAAGGGACGGGCGGCTGCATCTTCTGCGCGGGCGGGAGCGGAGACTTCTCGATTCCCGTGGGAGAGGATGCGGAAGAAGCCATCGAAACAGCAAAGTCCGTCGTGGCGGAGAAAGGTGCCCGGAAGTTCATCGCCTACTATCAGAGCTATACCGGCACATATGCCCCTCTCGACCGGCTCCGCCGCCTGTACACGCAGACCGTTCGGCATCCGGACATCGTTGCCCTTTCGATCGGCACGAGGCCGGACTGCCTTGGGGAGGAAACCGTTGCACTGCTCTCCGAGCTCAACACGGTAAAGCCCGTCTGGATCGAGCTGGGGCTGCAGACCATCCATCCGGAGACTGCGGCGTACATCCGCCGGGGCTACCCTCTGCCGGTTTTTGATGATGCCATCAGACGGCTGCTGGAGAGGGGGATCACGGTGGTTGTGCACATGATCATCGGCCTTCCCGGCGAGACCCCGGAGATGATCTGCCGGACGGCGGAGTACATCGGGAGAAGCGGGGTACAGGGGATCAAGCTCCAGCTGCTGCACGTTCTGAAGGGTACTGCCCTGGCGGATGACTATCTGGCGGGGAAGTTCCGCGCGCTCTCCCTGGAGGAGTATATCGACATCATGGAACAGTGCATCGAGAGGCTTCCGCCGGAGATGGTGGTGCACCGCCTCACCGGGGACGGAGCGAAGAGGAGCCTGATCGCTCCGCTCTGGAGCGCGGACAAGAAACGCGTCCTGAATGAGATCAACCGGGCCTTCGAGCGGGACGGGATCCGGCAGGGTTCGAAATTTGTGCACGGTGCACAAAAGTGATCTGTATATTTTGTACAAAATGTCAATAGACAAAGGCCGTTTTCTTTAGTATACTTTGATCAGAAAAACAAAAAATCCTTTTTTATATAGAGCCGATGATCTGACAGTGGAATGGATCTGCACCAGGGATGTTCCTCCATAAGGAAGTATAAGATAAGAGTGAGTGCATAGTAACCGGGGTCCGCGAGAGAAATCGGCAGAAAAAAACGAAAGAGAGGTAACCAGGATGCTCGATACAAAAGTGACAGAGAAATAACCCTTGGCTGACGTAGGTGAAAGATGCGACAGTCAAGGGTTATTTCTTTTTTTATCGTTTTTTATAAGGTTGTAACGCAGGCAGAGGAAGCCTGCTTTTTTCACGCCTTCGGGATCGCATGTGTGCGGAGATAGCGGAGAAATACTTCGAGGCCGGCGCGGTTGAGCGTCTTGCCGTTGGAAGAGGCATAGCGGGGGAGAAGCTGAACGCTCTCGCTGAGGTCTTCCGGCGAATTGAGGAAGTAAGCCTGCGTATCGCGGCAGACCATCTGAACCCAGTCATTCCCGTCGCTGACACGGGTAACGGTCAGCCCGTCGCTTCCGTTATAGCCGGGGATGATCGACGGCAGCCCGCAGCAGATCACAATGGTGTCGGGGCTGGCGGATTTGATCTCGTTGATCAGATTGTCGTAATAGGTGATGAACGTGTTTTCATCGACATTGGCAAGCCCGTCTTCCCCGATAGCGATGACCAGGATATCCGGCTTGGAGATCATCGCCGCGCTGACGGGGGATATTTCGCTGCCGTCATTGGGATAGCGGATCACGGCATTGGGGAGGGTGTCCATCTTCAGGCTGCCGGTGGGAGAGCCCCAGACCTGCGCGGAGTCGACCAGGCCGAGGTCCCGGAGGGCAATATAAGTGCTGTCCACGAGAAAGACCATCCGCTTGATATAGCTGTCACCGCCGTCGGCCGTCTCTCCGAGAAGGTGGAGCGCGCCGCGGGAAATGCCGCTTCCGAGTGCGCTGGAGGAGAGGTCCGTCACTCCGGTGTCCGGTGTGCTGTAGAGCGAATAGTCATAGGTTTTCTCGGGCGGCGTGTAGCGATGGAACATCGCAAAGATCATGCCAACCCCGATAAAGAGCAGGCAGATCACAATGCCGAAAGCCCAGACCATATTTTTCAGTGTCGCAATTCTGTTCTGTTTCATGTCCGTATAGCATTACTTCGGCATTGGTAAGAATGCCGAAGTAATGAAAGAGGTTTGGTTTATTTTTCTGCTTCTTCAGCGGCCTTCGCCTCGGCGATGACCTTCTCCTGCACATTGCCGGGAGCTTCCTGGTAGCGGACAAAC
This sequence comes from Oscillospiraceae bacterium, assembly GCA_017406005.1. Lineage (GTDB taxonomy): Bacteria > Bacillota > Clostridia > Oscillospirales > Oscillospiraceae > Limivicinus. The sequence continues at coordinate 91,627 of JAFQZI010000026.1, forward strand.
TTGCAGGTGAAGGTGCCGCTGCCCTGGGTCATGGAACGGAGGTCGATGGTGTAGGTGCTCATCTCAGCCATCGGGACTTCGGCTTCGATGGTGGTCATGCCGTCGTCAGCGGGCATGGAACCCATCATGGTGCCGCGGCGCTTGGAGTTGATGTCGCCGATGATTGCGCCCTGGTATTCATCCGGGATGGTGACGAAGAGCTGGCCGATCGGCTCAAGGATCGTCGGCTTTGCTTTGGGGATACCGTCCTGATAGGCGAGACGTGCAGCCGTCTGGAAGGCCATATCATTCGAGTCAACCGGGTGGTAGGAGCCGTCGTACAGGGTTGCCTTGAGGCCAACGAGCGGGTAACCTGCCAGAACGCCCTTCTGAACGGCGTTGCGGAGACCCTTTTCAACGGACGGGAAGAAGTTTTTCGGAACGGATCCGCCGAAGACTTCCTCGGCGAAGATCATATCGTCCTGCTCTTCCTGCGGCTCGAAGCGGATCCACACATCACCGAACTGGCCGCTGCCGCCGGACTGCTTCTTGTGACGGCCGTGGGCTTCGACCTTGCTCTTGATCTTCTCGCGGTAGGCAACACGGGCGGGAAGAAGCTCGGTTTCCACGTTGTAGAGATTCTTGAGCTTGGAGGTGAGGACGCCGATCTGGATGTCGCCGGCACCGGAGATAACCATCTGGTGCGTCTCGGGATTGCTGAAGAGAGAGAAGGAAATGTCTTCCTCGTTGAGCTTGGAGAGGCCGGCTGCGACCTTGTCGTCCTGGCCCTTGGTCTTCGGGGCAATGGCCATGGAGTACATCGGTTCGGGAACTTCGATCGCCGGGAGTTCAATATCGTCTCTGGAGTCGGTCAGCGTATCGCCCGTCTTCCAGTCCATCTTGCCGACGGCAACGATGTCACCGCAGCAGGCATCGGGAACTTCAACATTCTTCTTGCCGGTCATGGTGTAGAGACGGCCGAGCTTGTCGTTGGAGGAAGCGCGGACATTGCGAAGCGTCATACCTGCCGCAACCTTGCCGGACATCACCTTTACCAGGCTGTATTTTCCGAATTTATCGGAAATCGTCTTGAACACGAAGCCGACGACCGGGTCTGCCTTCTCTTCGGGAGCCGGGCAGTAGTCGCAGATGCCCTGGAGCATTGCCTCGGTGCCGACGTTGGTCATCGCGTCGCTTGCGAACACGGGAACAACCGCACGCTCTGCCACGCCGACCTTCAGGCCTTCGATGATATCCTTCTCATCGAGCTCCATCGTCTCGAAGAACTTCTCCATCAGCTCTTCCGTTGCGCCGGCGGCGGCTTCCATCAGCTCAGCGCGGAGATCTTCCACATGGCCTGCATCGGCTGCGGGAACGGCCGTCTTGGTCGTCTTTGCGCCGTTCGTTGCATAGCAGGTGTTGTGGACGAGGTCGATCACGCCCTTGCCGTCGCTTGTCGGAATGGTGACCGGGCAGACGATGCTGCCGTACTTTTTCTTGAGAGCTTCAAGAACTTTGAAATAATCGCCGTGCTCTTCATTGCACTTGGAAATGCAGAACATGACAGGCTTGTCAGCAGCCTTGAGGTACTTCCAGCAGCGGTCGGCACCGACGGACAGACCGTCTTTCGCGGTGCAGAGGATCACGCCTGCTTCCACGGCGCGGATTGCGCACAGAACCTCTCCTGCAAAATCGAAGAAGCCCGGAGTGTCGAGCACGTTGATCTTGCGGCCGGCGAAGCTGATCGGAGCGACAGAAAGGGAGATGGAAATCTGGCGGCTGATTTCTTCTGCGTCATAGTCGCAGACAGTGTTGCCGTCAGCTACTTTTCCCAAACGGTCTACTGCACCGGTGACAAACAGCATGCTTTCGGTAAGGCTGGTTTTGCCCGAATTTCCATGGCCCATCAGAGCAATGTTGCGAATGTTTTTGGTTTCCATTTGTTGATTCCTCTCTCATAGTATGTGCAATTGATATTTTATTGGATTCTAAACGCGTTACCGACTAATTATATACTAAGTTGTTGGCAGATGCAACCCAAAAATAAAAAAAGTTGACGTGCCTCTATGCGCCTTTCCGTTGTGCGAAAAAGCGTCCACTTTATCCACTTCACCCACCCGGAAGGGGAGCAGACGGTAAAGTATATAAAACCATATCTGACCGGAACCGGGGTGGGTGAAGTGGGTGATTTCTACGCTCGGCAAATTCCGCCCACCATGGAAAAAGCTGCCTGTTTTTGCGCAGGCAGCTTCTTTATCGGTTTCTTATGCGGCTGATCCGTCAGGTGTTTCAAAGGGATCCTGTTTTGTGACGGAGAATCCGTTTACGGATTTCCCTTTGTACTTTACGTTTTTCCCTGTCGTGATCGTGATGCCCTCCACGTAGATGGTGTTTGCCAGCTTGTCCAGCAGCTTTTTCGGCTGGCCGGAGCCGAAGATGGTGTCCCCGTAGGTTTCACGCATCTCCTCATAGCTGATGTTGACGATCTTGCCCTCCACGGCCAGCTCCCGCACGGCGTTGGCCAGGGCATTTTCCTCCTCGGCGTCCTTCTCCCGCTGGATCAGGAGCTCGGCGGGCGTTTTGTGGTACCGCGCTGCCTCCTCGAGGACGCTCCGGGTGATGTCGCTGAAGCCTGCCCACTTCACGCCCCCGCCGCCGGTGATGGCGTAGAGGACGGATCTTCCCTCCCGCGCGTAATTGCTCTTGGTGTGCACCGCGATGCGCATGTCCTTCTTTCCGGGTTCGTCGCAGCGGATGATGCGGAAGGCGGAGCGGGAGGCGTTGATCAGGTCGACCGAGCCGGTGGCGGCGTTGTTGGCATTTTCACTCTGGGCCCGCTTGTTCACGTGGGAGATCAGGATCATCCCGCATTCCGCCTCCTTGGCGATGTTCGCCAGCTTCTGCAGCACGGGCCGCAGGGCGTTGACGCGGTTGATGTCCACCTTCTCCCCGAGGAAGGCGTGCCAGGGGTCGATGATCACGAGGCAGGGCCTGGCCTGCAGCACGAGGGTCCGGAAATCCTCGATGCCCTCGTGGAAGTTCAGCCCCTCGCTCGCCATGCAGTCCAGGATGCGGATCCTCGCGAGGTTGGCCCCCGATGCCGTGAGCCGCTTCTTTAAAAGCTCTCCCCGGTCCTCCGCACTGATGAAGAGGATGTTGCCCGGCGGCGGGGCGGTGTTCACCTCGTCCCCCGGGAGGAGTTCTCCACGGCTGAGGCTGGCCGCGATGCCGCAGCAGAACATGGTTTTGCCTGCGCCGCCCTCCGCCATGAGCACGCTGTAATCCCCGACGGGGATGTACGGGTGCCAGACGAAGCGGGTGTCATCCTCCCCGAACTCCTCCGCGCTTTTCGCGAGGAAGCGGGGCGGGCTGCTCTGCGGGAGCCAGACGGGCGTCCTGCTGCAGAGCTCCGCGACCGCCCGGATGGTCTCGTCGACCCCGAGGCGGCTGCAGAGGTCCGTGATGTCTCCCTTCTCCGGGAGGTCCGGCCAGATCTCGCTCAGATCGAGGATCCTCACGTGGTCGGCGTATCCGAAGAGCTTTTCCGCCAGCATCCGGGCGTACTGTTCGCCGGCGCTGTCGTTGTCCGGGAGGATGTAGACCTCTTTTCCGCGGAAGAGGGGCCCGTATTCCTCCCGCCATCTGCTGGCGGCCCCGTCCGGCAGGGAGACGGCCGTCCAGCCGAACTGCTTCACGGTTTTCACATCCTTCTCCCCCTCGACGAGGAAGATCATATTATCTTTCTCCATCGCATTCTGGTTGTAGAGCGGCGGAGTGATCCCGTTCCGGCCCGTCTTCCAGGAGGAGCCGGTGAAGTGCTGCCAGTAGAAGCTCTTGCTGTCGGAATACTGCAGGCGCACCTTTTTGAGCACCGGGGTGCCGGAAGGATCCGTGTAGATGTACTCGTCCGTTACGCGGCCTTTCTCATGGCCGCCTTTTCCGCGGCCCCCGTTCCGCGCCTCTTCGCGGGCGGGATAGAGGTCCTGCATGGTGAGGCCGAGGGCGGAGAGGATCTCTTCCGTTTTGCAGCCGGCATGGCAGTGGAGGAGAATTTTTCCGTCTTTCTCCTGTGTGACGGAAAGGCTGTTTTTCCGGTCATCATGGGCGGGGCATCGGGCGGAGTATTGTTTTCCGTTTTGGGTTACGTTTTCCAGTTGATCAAGTATTTGGGTTAAAACCATCTATAAGCATACCTCCTTATGGTTTTATAAGATTTGGTTTTGTTTTGGGAGTCGGAGAGTTGGCTGTCCGGGCGCTTGTCCGATAGTCCCTGTTCAGTTTTCAAGGTGCGTATTCAATTGTGTTTTTGTTTTATTTTTCCATTTTTCCATTTCCCCCTTGCATATCCGGAGTATATCATATATACTGTCGAAAAGTAAAGAAACGCAAGAGAACTTGCACATCTATTATATTAGGAGGTAAAAATGGAAAAATCTTCTTACGGTTCCGGGCGGCAAAAAAGCACAGTCGCCGAGAAACTCGACGAACTGAGGCTGGACAGGGGGATGAAATATACGGAACTGGCAAAACGCCTCGGCGTCACCAGGCAGACCGTTGCGAACTACTGCACCGGGAGGACGAAGACGATCCCGGCGGACGTTATTGACCGGCTCTGTGAGATCTTTGATATTTCGCGGGCCTACCTGCTCACGGAGAGCTATGTGATGGCACCGGATTACTTTCTGCATGTGATCTGTGAACACACCGGCCTTTCCGAAGAGGCCGCTGCAAACCTCTGCGTCAGTGATGCCCGATTTCCCCTGAACTACATGCTGGAGAAATCGTCTCCCGCTTTCTGGAGTGTGCTGAATGCCTATTTCTCCCTTGCTATCCCGCGGGAACCGGCATTTCTGGAGATCGATCCGATCTCCCTGGAGGTCAGAAAGCACATGGGAGATCTCGACGAGCTGGAATACAACGGCAAGCTGGACGGGGACAAGTTCCGCGTTGACAATTACCAGCTGGTGGAAAGCGCCCTGTTCTCCATCATCACCGGGGAACTGAAGAGCCTGAAGAGAAACTACCAGGGATGGTTCTTCTCCCAAAAGAACGCCGACACGCTGGGATCGCCGGAAGAACGAAAGAGAAGGCGGAAAAAATCCGGGAAAAAGAGCAGCACCTGAAAAGCCGAGGGTACAAAAAACAGACGGTTGCATAAAAACCGCCTGTTTATTCTTATGAAGGTGTTTAAGCCTGTTCTTAATCCTTCGTATCGGGATCATATTCCAAAATATCTCCCGGCTGGCAATCCAGTGCTTTGCAGATAGCTTCCAGCGTAGAGAATCGGATCGCACTGATCTTACCAGTCTTTATTTTTGATAGATTTACGTTTGAGATTTCGACTTTTTCTGATAAAGCTTTTAATGACATTTTACGATCAGCCATAACGCGATCGAGCCGTAATATTATTGCCATCGGTACACCTTAAAGCGTCTCGTCAGATTCCTGCTGAAGAATACAGCCATACTGAAATATGGAAGCCAGGCAACTGATGATAAATCCAAAAGTAAGCGTTCCCCAATCCACATTAATCAGAATGGGATAGGTAGTTTCATCCGGCCAAATCTGTGTTGATATCAACGATCCAACCGGCCATGCTATTGTGGCTGCAACAATCAGAAAGATGCCTATCAATCTTATACGTTTTGAGATATCATTTGAAAATGGACTAGAACCTTTCCCAATCGCATGAAAAATCATGAAAGCAAACACCAGTGCAAGTATAATGGCCAGTGTTCTAATTATCACGACACAGATGTAACCGTAATTAATACCGGTATGATCGCTTTGCCAGTTAAGCCCGGTAAATACCAATTGAGGATCGTTGTATTTCGCCGTACCATAAATGACGTATATTACTGCAATCACATTGGCCAAAATACAGAGGAGTAAAAAGAAAGAAATATATCTGGACTTTTTCTGCATTGCTAACTGATTGGACATATCAAACCTCCCTTTAACAAAAAATTATAGAAATATATTGGAATGTCTACGCTGATAATAGCACGTATTGTTATCGATGTCAATAAAAATATTAATGTTTATCATTAATAAATTAATGATAATATAGAATGCTGCATATGAAATGGCTTGCCGTTATCGAAGAGGCAATTCATATCATACAGATCCGGTTTCGATGAAACTGTTCCTCTCATTATTCGCTTCGAACGGCACTTTGCAGGAAGGAAAATACCTCTCTTTTCGTTTTAGAGTAATAGAGAAAAGAACTCTTTTGGAGATCTTATTCTCTGGGAGACCAAATAAGCTGAAAACGAAATAAAAAATCGGGAGCTGTGGCAAACAATCACAGCTTCCGATTTTTCTGAAAAACCTGATGTTTATTAGTTCTGACAAAGCAACCATTTTTGGCTAATATCGAATTGAATTCGGAATTAGCCAATCATTCTGTACTTTCAGTCACAAGCGCTCGTTACAGACCCTGTTTTACGTGCAGCCAGTAGGAGTAGACAAAGGGGATCAGCACCAGGACGAAGAAGATTGCAAGCATCCACTGCGCTTTGACGATTCCCGTCAGGGCGGCGATGACCATGAGGATCCCGCCGATCATCCAGAGGTATCCGGCAAGGCGGTGCGTGCGGTTCCAGTTTTCTTCATTGGCCAGTGTCCAGGGTATTTTGATGCCGATGGTATAATTCTGCCTTGCTTTCGGCAGATAATTCCCGACGACGATAAAGATCACACCGACCAGCAATTCAGCAAAAAAGGTGATGTCCATCTGATAGCCCAGGTTGTATGGGTAAATCGTCGCTGCCGCAAACAGAGACACTGCCGGGATGATCCACAGGGCAAAAGCGAACATTTTGGGGCTGATATTCTGCTTTTTCGGATCGTGTGACATGACGACAGCGCCGATCCACTCCAGAGCCAGAAGGATCAGCGGAAGGCCGAAGACCGCTAACACCTTGCTGCTGAATCCGTCGGCTTCGTTGTTTGCTCCGAAATGGGTCGCCATGACGTCCGGAAGGCGGTTCCAGAAGAACACGCCGATCAGAACCGGAAGAATTGTCACAACGCTTGTGATGATCAGGGTTCTTTTATGCTCTTTCAACATCAGTATCGCCTCCTTTGAGTGTTGAAATCCACAGCATGATCTCCTCGAGAACAGATGTGTTTAACTGGTAATAGATGAAGTTCTTTTCCCTGCTCTCGAAAATGAGATCAGCCTGCTTCAGAATTTTAAGATGATAGGAAATGGTAGCGCCTGTCATGTCGAAGTGAGAGGCAATGTCTCCGGCGGAGAGAGGCCCTTTTTTCAGCAATTCGAGAATCTGCCGCCGCACCGGATCCGACAGCGCTTTGAAGGTCTCGGCAAATGCCATTTCAACAGCTCCTTTCCCGAAAGTATTTAGAGAAATTTCTAAATAGTATTATAATCAAAATTTTAGAAATGTCAACAGGTATTTAGAGAATTTTCTAAATACCTGTTTTGACGGCGGGGTTTGTGTTCAGACATTGGGGCTTGCAATCAACAGGGGAATTGAGTAAAATAATAATAACTGTTCAATCGCTTCGTATCAACTGCGTTCTATGCGAGGCAAGGAACATCACACGTTTCTCGCGCGTCGTGATGCTTGCGAAGACAACATTGTGCCCTATTGCAGTGCTCTGTCGCAAGCTAAATAAAGTAAAGGTATGGCGGGGATTGGGCGGAAACCTTACAAAGTTCTGCTGAATTTGCGGTGTTAGAGAAGATGAAGTTTTTTCATAGAAAAACAATCATAGCGTTTCTGCTGCTGGGATGCATGCTTTTCACGGCTTGCGGAAAGAAGCAGCAGAAGGGCGACCGTTACGAGGTGGTCGACGGCAAGATCGTGGTTGTTCCCGCCGAGACGGACGATGTAATCCACACCGGGTATGAAACCGGGCCTTCCCCGGGAGAGGCGGCAGCGGACCCGGGTGTTGAAATCACGGACGGGACGGCCATCTATCCTGACGAGGAGTATAACAGCCTGCAGGAGGGGGATGCGCTGATCGACACGCTCAAGGCCCGCCTGCTCACGGCCTGCGATGCCTGCCGGGAGATCTATCTCGCTGCGGACAAGGGCACGGCCATGAATGTCACCCTCTCGCAGGCGGATATTCTGTCCATGCTCTCCGCCATCGCCGCGGCGGGCTACTCCGCGCAGGACAGCAACGGGGCTTTCAACATGCAGGGCTATGAAGCGCTGGATGACTTTGCCTCCAAAGCGGCTTACGGGCAGGAGGATGTGACCGGGACCTATATGATCGTCTACCCGGACGGGCATATCAGCGCCTTTCTGCTCTCCCGCACGGAAGGCCGCTGGCATATCTATTCGTCTTCCGCCGCCTGGAATGATGACGGCACGTCGAGGATCTATTCCGAAGGGCGCTATGCGGTCGGCAGGGTGCGCTATACGGCCAAGGGCTGGCTCATTTACAACCGGGACACGTCGGATTTCGACGAGAACCAGCGCGCCAATACCGATTCCTATGTGATGCTGCGCGTCCTCCCGATGGACAGCGAGGCGAAGACGCTCTGCCAGCGCTATGTAGAGCCCGTGGGGTATTTTGAGAACAACCTCTTCCTGACCAACTGGGATGAGAACTATTTTATCCCGATCGACTTCAACAGCCTTTACGCCTATATTTTCGCGATGTACAACGGCACGGAAATGCTCTCTTCCTACAATGCCCGTTCCTATTATAATACGGTGGCGGGAACGAAGCTCTTTCTGGTCCCGCAGGATACCTTTGAGAATAACGTGGGCGTCTACTTCCGCATCGATCCGGGCACGCTCCGTGTCATTTCGGATTATACGGCGCAGCTCCGGGGCTATCTTTTTCTCGGGTATGACACGGACTATTACAATGTCACCCCGCGCACGCCCTTCCCCGAGGTCGTGAGCTATACCTATAACGCAAACGGCACGATCACCATGATCGTGGATGCCGTCAACAAATGGTACGGGACGGACAAATCCTTCCGCCATGAGCTGACGGTCCGGCCGGGGAACGGTTCCACCTTCCAGTATGTGTCCAACCGCCTCCTGGAGGCGGAGGAGACGATGCTGCCTGCCCAGAAACTGGCGGAAATGCTGAATGTGGAACGGGCCAAGACCCCGTACTGAGACCGAACGGACGGAAACATGGAAAGAATTACATCCAGGAAAAACAGAATCATCACGACGCTGCGCGACCTTGGCCGGGAGGCAGATGCCCGCCGGGAGCTGGGGCTCTTCCTCTGTGACGGGAACAAGCTGCTCGAAGAGGCGGTCCATGCCGGGGCGGAGATCGAAACCGTGCTCTGGAAAGAGGGCGGAGCCTTACCAACGGACGTTCCGGCGGGGCAGCAGTTCCTTGCCCCGGCAGAGGTATTCGATGCCGCTTCACCCATGGCCAACAGCCCCGGGCCGGTCTTCACGGTGAGGATCCCGGACGGGGGTTGCGCTGAAAACCCGTACAACGCCATCGTGCTGGAAAATGTGCAGGATCCCGGCAACGTCGGCACAGTGATCCGCACGGCGAACGCGTTCGGCATCGGCGCTGTGCTGCTTGCAGGAGCCTGTGCCGATCTGTACAGCCCCAAAACCGTCCGCGCGACGATGGGGGCGATCTTCCGCCAGCGCGTGGAGAGGCATACGCTTGCTACCCTTGCGGAGACGCTGGAGCGCTGGGGGCTTCCTCTCGCGGGGGCGGTTCTCTCGGACCGGGCGCAGAATATCCTCACAACGGATCTCTCGCACTGCGCTGTGGCCGTCGGCAGCGAGGGCAGCGGTTTGAGCCGGGAGCTGATCGACCTCTGCCGGCGGGAAGTGATCATCCCCATGCAGCCCGACAGCGAGTCGCTGAATGCGGCTGTCGCGGCGTCGATCATCATGTGGGAAATGAGAGGAAGGGCAGTATGAATCCATCCGCGGTATACTGGCTGTGGCTTTCCTCTCTGCCGGAGGTCAACCTCAATGCCAAGGCGGCGCTGCTGGAGGTGTTCGGCAGTGCGGAGGCGGCCTTTCATGCGCCGAAAGGGTTTTATGCCGGCATCGAAGGGATCTCTCCCCGGGACGCCGAAGCACTGGAGGCGCGCGACCTGACCGAAGCCCGGGTGGTTCCGATGCGCTGTGAAGAGGAGGGCATCACCATCCTCACGCTTGACGATCCGCGCTATCCGCAGCGGCTGAAGGAGATCTATGCCCCGCCGGCTGTCCTGTATGTCAAGGGCCGGCTGCCGGATCTCGACAGGGAAGTGCCGGTTTCGGTGATCGGCACGCGCCATGCCAGCCCGTACGGCATCAAGATGAGCAGGAACATCGCTTATGAGCTCTCCAAATGCGGGGCTGTTGTGGTTTCCGGCCTGACGCAGGGCTGTGACGCGGCAGCGGCCGAAGGAGCCCTGGCAGCGGGAGGACCGTGCATCGGCGTGCTTGGCACTCCGATCACATCGCGCAGCGACCTGCCCTCAAGGGTCTGCCGGCAGGGAGCGCTGATTTCGGAATATGCTCCCGGGACGGTCCAGCGAAAGACGTTTTTCCGCGCGCGCAACCGTATTGCTGCGGGGATCTCCGTCGGCGTCGTCGTAGCGGAAGCTCCCGAAAAGAGCGGGACGCGCCTTTTCGTTGCCGAGGCACTGGAGCAGGGGAAGGAGATTTTCGCGGTTCCGGGCAATGCCGACAGCGAAACCGGCCAGGGCACCATCCGTTTTCTCCGCGAAGGAGCACAGCTTGTGACGCACGGCTGGGAGGTTGCCGAGGAACTGGATGCGTCATTCCCCGGCGTGCTGGACGTTGCCAGCCGGGCAACTTTCCCGCAGTTTCCAAGCACGGAACCGGCGGGCAATTCAGCGGTCCCAGGCGCTGAAAATACCAGGAAAAAGGGCAGTGCAAACACGGCCGGCCGGGCGGGAAAGGAAAATCTTTCCGGCAGGACGGCAAAAAAACGCCTTGACAATGCATCGGCCCATTGCTATATTGACATATCGGAAAAACTCTCTGCCCTGAATGAGACGCAGCAGCAGGTGGCTCTCGCCGTGCTGGCGGGCGCCGGCAGCGCAGAGGAGATCATCGGGCGCACCGGCCTTGAAGCGAAGGCCGTGCTCACCGCCCTGACCATGCTTGAGATCCGGCGTGTCACTGTGCGTGACGCTGCCGGCAACATTATCATCCGTAAAGAATAAGTGAGGAATCATCCACCATGCCTGAGAAGAAGAATCTCGTGATTGTCGAATCACCTGCAAAGGCGAAAACAATAGAGAAGTATCTCGGAAGAAATTATAAGGTAAAAGCCTCCATGGGCCATCTGCGGGATCTCCCCAAGAGCTCCCTCGGGGTAGACCTGGATACGTTTGAACCAAAGTATATCTCGATGCGGGATAAAACGCAGGTGATCAAGGACCTGAAGGCCGAAGCCAAAAAAGCGGACACCGTCTTTCTCGCAACGGACCCTGACCGCGAAGGGGAGGCCATTTCCTGGCATCTGAAAGAGCTGCTCTCCCTGCCTGACGACAAGGCCAAGCGCGTGACTTTCAATGAGATTACCAAAAACGTGGTGACCAACAGCATCAAGAATCCGCGCAAGATCGACGAGAACCTCGTCAATGCCCAGCAGGCGCGCCGTGTTCTGGACAGGATTGTCGGCTACCAGCTCTCTCCGATGCTCTGGCACACCGTGAAGTACGGCCTTTCGGCCGGACGCGTCCAGTCGGTGGCGGTCCGCATGGTGGTGGATCGGGAAAACGAAATCCGTTCCTTCCAGAAGGAGGAATACTGGCATCTGGATGCCGTTCTGAAGCCGGAGGACGGCCCCACTTTCTCCGCCCGCTATTTTGCACCGGAAAACTGTGAAAAAAAGCAGACGCTCCGGACAAAAGAGGAAACCGATGCGATCATCGAAGCCGTTTCCGCCGCTCCTTTCTCTGTGAAGCGGGTCTCCCGCTCGCAGAAGCCGAAAAGCCCTGCGCCTCCGTTCATCACCTCTACGATGCAGCAGGAGGCTTCCCGCAGGCTGAATATGACGCCGCGGCGCACCATGATGATTGCCCAGCAGCTCTATGAAGGCGTTGAGATCAGCGGCCGCGGCAGCATCGGTTTGATCACTTATATGAGGACGGACTCGCTGCGCATCTCCGAAGAGGCGATCGCCGCCGCCCGCACGTATATTTCCGACCATTACGGCGCTCAGTACATTCCCGCGCAGCCCCGCCGCTTCAGGGCAAAAGCCGGCGCGCAGGATGCCCATGAAGCCATCCGCCCTTCCGATCCGACGCTCACACCCGAAGAGATCCGCGGAGATCTCACACGGGAACAGTATATGCTTTATCGCCTGATCTGGCGCCGGTTCACGGCTTCCCAGATGGCTGAGGCCGTTTATGATGAAGTGACGGCAGATCTGATCTCCGCGGGATATATCTTCCAGGCGCAGAGTTCGGAGATCCGCTTCAAAGGCTTTACCGTGCTCTATGAAGAGGCAAAGGACGAGGAGTCCGACGAGCTGGCAGGCAAGCTGCCGCCCCTGGAGGAAGGGCAGCCCCTGATTTTTGTCAAAGCGGTTCCCGACCAGCAGTTTACACAGCCGCCCCGCCGATATACCGAGGCAACGCTGATTCAGGACATGGAGAAGAAGGGTATCGGGCGCCCGTCCACCTATGCAGCGACCGTTGCCACGATCTCTTCGCACGGATATGTGTCAAAGGAAGGGCGCTATCTGCAGCCGACGCCCCTCGGTGAGGTTGTCACCGCCTTTCTGCAGGAGCACTTCCCGGATATCGTCGACGTCGGCTTTACCAGCAACATGGAGACGGACCTGGATAAAATCGAAGGCGGCACGGAGGAATGGAAAAACGTCCTGCAGCGGTTTTATGATGACTTCAGCAGTGAGATGGCCGCTGCGGAGAAGGAGACCGAAGGCGTGCGCTTGAAGGTCCCCGATGTGGAGACCGATGAGCTCTGTGACGTCTGCGGTTCGAAAATGGTCAAAAAACGCGGGCGCTTCGGAGACTTCCTGGGCTGCTCCCGCTTCCCGGAGTGCAGCTTCACAAAGCCCATCGTAGTGGAAATGCCCGGCAAGTGCCCCAAATGCGGCGGGCGGATCCTCAAGCGCACCTCCCGCAACAACAATGTGTTCTACTCCTGCGAGGAGAACAAACCGCTCTGCACCTTCCGCACGGAAGAAAAGCCGCAGGGGGAATTCTGCCCCAGATGCGGCGGCAAGATTCTCACCCTGACGGATGAAAACGGCAAAACGGTCTATGCCTGCGAGAGGAACCAACAGCGCAAGTGCGATTTCATCACGTGGGATGTCCCCACCAAGGAGTTCTGCCCCTCCTGCGGAAAGACGATGTTCAAGCGCAGCGGGCGCGGGCAGGCGAAGGTCTTCTGCGAAAACGAAGCGTGCGAAAAGTTCGTACCGCTGGAAGACAGAAAATACAAGCCGAAACCGGCGAAGGAAGGCGAGCCCGCCAAAGCGGAAGGCCGCTCTGCCGGAAGTGCAAAGAAAGCCAGGTCTGCCAAAGCCGCGAAGCCGGCAAAAGCAGCCGGGGCTTCCAAATCAGCTGCGAAGAAGCCGAAATAATCGGCTTCTTCCTCATCAGGATGCTCTGAAAAGAAAACACTATGGAACAGAAATTTCAGGTAACCGTCATCGGGGCAGGCCCTGCCGGAAGCGAGTGCGCCTGGCAGCTTGCAAAACGAGGGATCCGTGTCAGGCTGATTGACATGAAGCCCGGTAAAATGACGCCTGCGCACAAATCACCGTTTTTTTCTGAGCTCGTCTGCTCGAATTCCCTCCGGTCCGATGAGCTTTCCAACGCCGTCGGGCTGCTCAAGGCGGAGATGCGCGCGATGGGCTCGCTCTTTCTGGAAAGTGCCGATTTAAACCGCGTGCCGGCCGGCGGTGCCCTCGCGGTAGACCGGGAAGGCTTTGCCCGCACCATTACGGAACGGCTTTCCGCCTGTGAGAACATCGAAATCGTGTCGGAAGAGGTATCCGAGCTCCCGGAAGGGGAGGTTGTGGTGGCTTCCGGCCCCCTGAGCAGTGATGCGATCGCCGGCACGATCAGCTCCCTCTGCGGAGAAGAGAGGCTGCACTTCTACGATGCCGTTGCGCCGATCGTAACGCTGGAGAGCGTGGATCTGTCCAGCGCGTTTTTTGCTTCCCGCTATGACAAGGGAACTGCAGATTATGTTAACTGCCCGATGGATAAGGAAGAGTATCTGCGCTTTGTTGCAGAGCTTGCCGGCGCGAAGGAGGCACCTGTCCACGGCTTTGACGACGGGGCGGTGTTTGAAGGCTGCATGCCGGTGGAGGTCATGGCTCGCCGCGGGGTGGACACACTCCGTTACGGCCCGCTCAAACCGGTGGGGCTGATTGATTCCCGCACCGGGAAAAACAACTATGCCGTCGTCCAGCTTCGGAAAGACAATGCGGAAGGCACGCTCTATAACCTCGTCGGCTTTCAGACGCATCTGACCTTCGGCGAGCAGAAGCGCGTTTTCTCGATGATTCCCGCCCTGCATGACGCGGAATTCGTGCGCTACGGCGTGATGCACCGCAATACCTTCCTCAACAGCCCGCACCTGCTCGACCGGTATTACCGCCTGCGCACCCAACCTCGCATCAGCTTTGCCGGACAGATGACCGGCGTGGAAGGGTATGTGGAGTCGGCAGCTTCCGGCATGCTCGTCGGAATCGAGACGGCTGCCCGGCTGCTCGGCGTCCTTCCGGTCGACTTCCCACAGGAAACTGCCATCGGGGCTCTGGCACAGTATGTTTCTTCCGGCAGCATCGGAGAATTTCAGCCGATGAACATCAATTTCGGCATCATTTCTCCGCTGGGCTACCGGGTCAAGGGCAAACGCAACAAGAATGCGGAGATATCCGCCCGTTCCCTCAGATGGATTGAAGCTATGAAAAACGAAAGAGAGGATCTGTTTGCATGAAAATCATCATCGATGCCATGAGCGGTGACAACGCACCGCAGGAAATCGTTGCCGGGGCAGTGAGAGCTGCCGATGAACTCGGGGTGGAGATCGTCTTTGTAGGCAGGGAAAGGGATGTAAGGGCCTGCCTCGGAGAGCGTGCGGACCAGTTTGAAATCGTAAACGCGGAAGACATCATCACCATGGAAGACGATCCGAGCACTGCCACAAGGCGGAAAAAGGATTCCTCCATGGCGGTTGCACTGAAGCTCCTCTCCGACGGTCAGGGAGATGCGGTGGTGTCTGCCGGTTCTACCGGCGCCCTGCTGACGGGTGCAACGCTCACCGTCGGCCGCATCAAGGGCATCCGCAGGGCAGCACTCGCACCGGTTCTCCCGGCGGGAGAGCACGGCGTCATGCTGATCGACTGCGGGGCAAATGTGGAATGCACGGCAGAATACCTCCTGCAGTTTGCCTACATGGGGAGCTATTATGCGGGGAGGATCATGGGCTGCCCGAACCCGCGCGTCGGCCTTCTGAACGTCGGCACCGAGGACACCAAGGGCGGCGACCTGCAGCACCGCACCTTCGCACTCCTGAAAGAGGCACATGAAAACGGCAGGATCAACTTTGTCGGCAACGTCGAGGGCACAACGGTGTTCAGCGGTGATGTGGATGTCGTGGTCACGGACGGCTTTACCGGGAACGTCCTGCTCAAGACGACAGAAGGCGTCATCAAGTTTATGATGAAGACGCTCAAAGGTGTTTTCTACAAGAGCACGAAGAATAAACTGGCAGCAGTGGTCCTTAAGAATGACCTTAAGGAAATGAAAAAGTCCTTCGATCCGAATGAGATAGGCGGCACGGCCCTGATCGGCATTTCCAAACCGGTGGTCAAGGCCCACGGCTCTTCCAAAGCGCCGGCCTTCTTCTCGGCGATCCGCCAGGCGATGATCTTTGCCGAGAGCGGCATCATCGATGACATCAAAGCCAATATCGACTATATGAAGATAAAGGCAGAGAAAGCGGAATGAACAGCCAGAAACGTACGTCCGCCGGGCGGCTTTCCTATGCAAAGCTGGAGGAAAAGCTCGGCTACACCTTTCGGGATGCTTCTCTGCTCGAAACGGCGCTGACCCACAGCTCTTATTCCAACGAGAGGCATAACGCCTTTCCCTGCTATGAGCGCCTGGAGTTTCTGGGGGACTCGATCCTCGGCTTTATCACGGCGGAGTTTCTTTATCGCCATGATCCTCCGATTCCGGAGGGGCGGATGACGCGCCTGCGCGCCGAGCTGGTCTGTGAGCAGAGCCTTTACGGCATTGCCCTGGAGCTGGAGCTCGGCCGGTATATGCGCCTCGGCCACGGAGAGGAAAACAGCGGCGGCAGACAGCGCAAATCCGTGCTGGCCGATATGGTCGAAGCCATTATCGCCGCCCTCTATCTGGACTGCGGGCTGGAAGAGGCAAAGCGGTTTGTGACGGAGCATCTTCTCAGCCGGGCGGAAATCAGCGAGGCCCATCGCATGCTCGACTATAAAACCGAGCTGCAGGAACTCGTCCAGCAGGACGGGGAGGTTTCCATCCGCTATGAGGAGGTCTCCGAATCCGGCCCGGACCACAACAAAACCTTTACCTTCCGCGTGGTCATCAACGGCACGCCGGCGGGGGAGGGCAGCGGACGGACCAAGAAAGAAGCCGAACAGGCGGCTGCCGGCAAGGCCCTGGAGAGCCTCCGCCCGTGAGCGCAAGGGCCAGTATCATCCCGGTTTTCATCCCGCACTGGGGCTGCCCGCACGCCTGCGTGTTTTGCAACCAGCGGCGCATCTCCGGGGTGAAGCAGCCTGCCACAGCCGAGACGGTGAAAGAGGCAGTGGAACGGGCAAAGGATGTGCTTTCACACGGCACAAAGCCCGAGCTTGCCTTTTACGGGGGCAGCTTTACGGCCATCCCTCCGGAACAGCAGGAAGCGCTTCTCTCAGCGGCAAAGGCCTGTCTGGATGAGGGGGTGCTCTCCTCGATCCGGCTTTCCACAAGGCCGGACGCCATTGATGCCGAGGTGCTGTCCCGCCTGCACCGCTACGGAGTGGAGACGGTTGAGCTCGGTGCGCAGTCGCTGTGTGATGAGGTGCTGCTACGCTCCCACCGCGGGCACACGGCAGAGGATGTGGAAAATGCTTCCCGCCTGATCAAAGCCTCCGGTTTTCGGCTCATCCTTCAGATGATGACGGGCCTGCCCGGAGATTCGCCGGAACGCAGCGTGCAGACGGCCGAAAAAATCATTTCTCTGAAGCCTGACGGAGTGCGCATCTATCCCACCGTGATTGTGCGTGATACCGAACTATACGACCAATGGCAGGCAGGGGAGTACCGGGAGCACACGGTGGAGGACGCGGTTTCCCTCTGTGCCATCCTTCTGCCGATGTTTGAGGAAG
Organism: Oscillospiraceae bacterium; assembly: GCA_017406005.1. Classification (GTDB taxonomy): domain Bacteria; phylum Bacillota; class Clostridia; order Oscillospirales; family Oscillospiraceae; genus Limivicinus. The sequence goes on from JAFQZI010000026.1 coordinate 108,928, forward strand.
CCGGGATCCCTGTGATCCGCCTCGGCCTCAACCCGACGGAGGAGCTCTCTGCGGGAGCTGCCGCCGCGGGAGCCTACCATCCCGCACTGGGCGAACTCGTTCGCAGCCGCATCCTGCGCAACCGGGCGGAGGAGCTGCTCACCGGCACATTGCCGGGCAGCGGCGCTGCACTCTTTGTGCATCCGAAAAAGCTCTCCCAGATGGCGGGCCAGCACCGATGCAACATTGCTTTTTTGCAGGAGAAATACTCCCTTGCTTCGCTCCGCATCCTGCCCGACCCCTCGCTTGATGAAGATGCCCTCCGCGCCGAAATACGCTGAGAATTCAAAACTGTTTACCAACATCTTTATAGCTCGCGACGGAGCACTGAGATTGTGGTAACATGTTGCCTTTGCGAGCATTAGGACGCACAGGAAATGTGCGACGATACAAAAACAAAAAGTGCCGGGAGTTTATGCACTCCCGGCGCTTTTCGTTAGTGTCTTCCGATCTGCTTATGCTTTTTCGTATTCTGTTTTTGCTGCATACAGCCGGTACCCGCCGGAGATGTTCCAGCAGTCAAAGCCGTGCCCCGTCAGGATCCTGCAGGCGATATAGCTGCGCATGCCGCTGAAGCAGTGGACATACACCGGCTTGGCCGGATCCAGTTCGCCCAGATGGGCCCGGAACTGAGTCAGCGGAATGTTGATGAAGCCCTCAATGCTGCCTCTGCGGAATTCACCGGCTTCCCGAACATCCAGCAGCGTGACAGCGGACGGATCCAGCTGCTCCAGGTTCTCCCAGTGGAATACCTTGACTTTTCCGGTGACGATGTTCTCGGCAGCCATGCCCGCAATGTTTACAGGATCTTTTGCGGAGGAGTAGGGCGGCGCGTAGCAGAGCTCCAGATCGCAGAGCTCAGAAGCCGTCATACCCGAACGGATGGCAGTTGCCAGCACATCGGCGCGCTTGTCCGTGCCTTCTCCGCCGAAGAACTGTCCTCCCAGGATCTTGCCGGTGGTTTTTTCAAACAGGAGCTTGATCGCGATCATATTCGCGCCGGGGTAGTATCCGGCGTGGCTGCCCAGGTACAGGTGCACCTTTTCGCAGTCAAAGCCCTGAGAAAGGGCAAACTTCTCTGTCATGCCGGTGGCGGCAAGTGTTTTGTCAAACAGCTTGATGATAAACGACCGCTGGCTCCCTTTATAGACAGACGGGATCCCGGCGATCCGGTCGGCCACAATGCGTGCCTGCCGATTTGCCGGTCCGGCCAGCGCGACGTGTGCGCTGCTTCCGCTGAGAAACTCTCTGACCGCAACAGCATCCCCCACAGCATAGACGCTGTCTGCGGAAGTCCGCATGGCTTCGTCCACAAGGATATAGCCCTGCGCGTCACAGGCGATGCCCGCATCGGCAGCAATTTTGGTATCCGGCATGATGCCAGCCGCCATAACCAGCAGGTCCGTCTCCAGATTGCCTGCACTGGTCTCCACGACCAGGCTGCCCTCGCGTTTGCTGACCCCGCTCAGGCTTACGCCGCATTTCAGTTTCAGCCCGTTCTGCTTCAGATGGCGGTGCACATCCCACGCCACATCGGTGTCAATATTCGGCAGTACGTGGGACGCCCTTCCGACCAGCGTCACGTCCAGGCCGCACTTGATCAGGTTCTCCGCTACTTCCAGCCCGATAAAGCCGCCTCCGATGACAATGGCCTTCTTTGGCTTTTTCATCACGACGTACTCCTTGATCCGAACTGCGTCCGGGATCGTGCGAAGGGTGAAGATCCGCTCATCGTCCTGCGGGACAAAGGCAGGAACGTTTGCCGAGGCGCCCGGTGCGATCACCAGATTGTCATAAGCTTCTATGGTCTCTTCGCCGCTGTCCAGATTCCGGACCGTCACGGTTTTTGCGGCGGTGTCGATTTTTACCGCCTCAGCCCTGGCACGCACGTCGACCGCGAATCTCGCCTTGAAAGAAGCCGGAGTCTGCAGTTCCAGATCTTCCCGGTCCTCAATCGTTCCGCCTACAAAATAGGGCAGCCCGCAGTTGGCATAGGAGATAAAGCTCCCCTTCTCGAGAACGACGATCTCCGCGCTCTCATCCAGTCTCCGCAGCCGCGCTGCCGTAGTCGCACCACCTGCTACACCACCGATAATAACTACCTTCATACTGTTCCCTTTCCTTTTGATGTTTTAACTATTCAGGCCCATACTTTCCACTATACTTTGCTCGCGACGGAGCACTGAAATCGAAGTACAATATTGCCTTCGCGAGCCATAGAATGCACTTGTTACGAGGCGACTGAACAGTTACCTGCTGTTTTCCTCTTTTGCGGGTACAAGCCCCTTTTCCTTTGCGTAAGCCTCAAACACTTCCAGGCCCAGCTCAACGGTCTTCAGGCAGCGCACCTCGTCGTTGCGATACATTTCCTTCAGTTCCGAGCATTTTACGCTGCCGAGCTTAGCTTTGAAGGCTTCGAAAAGCCCGGCGCATAGCGGGCCGAAATTCTCGGTCGTGTGGGCTCTGCCGTTTACGGCCATCCTGCCAAGGGCTGCCATACTTCCTGACAGGACTCCGCAGAGCATCCCGCATCCCATGCCTCCGCCGAAAGCGCTGACCAGCTTCATCTCTTCCGGGCCGATGCCTAGCCCGTACTCCTCACTGATGGCCAGCAGGGCAGTCTCCGCACAGTTGTGGTCTTTGGTAATGAAATACTCATAGGCTTTGTCTTTTAACATTTTTCTACCGTCCTTTTCAAGTTATTTTATTTTCAGATCTTGATAAAAATACAATATCCTGTTTTCCCCTTTTTGTCAAGGACAAGGCAATATGTCTGCCATTTGAACGAATGAAAACGAAAAGAACCGGCGCAGCCAGATGACTGTACCGGTCTTTTTGCAAGTTACTATTTTCTTTTGTCGCTGCTATTCAGTTTTGTGTTTTCCAACTATATTATACTCGCGACGGAGCACTGAAATCGCATCACAATGTTGTCTTCGAGAGTAGCCGGTGAGCACCGATCTCGAAGCGACTGAACAGTTGCGTTTTACTTCACTCTCGTGAAGTAGAAGCCGTTGCCTGCATTCTCCTGGTTGTCATACCAGTAGAGCGCTCCGTTGACATAGTAGAGCCAGCCGGTGCCGTTCTGGTAGTTGACGGTTTTGGTTGCAGCGCCTGCTTCCGTGTAATGCGTGGTGGATTTGGCGCAATTGGAATACTGCAGCAGCCCGCTTTCGTTAAAGGCACCCGAGAAAACCCAGTCGACCGAGTCAAAAGCGCTGCCCGCCCAGTGGACCTTTACGGAGCTCGCCTGTGCCGTGCCCGTAATTGCAATCGTGGCACGCTGGTCGACAGCCTGGTAATTGCCGTTATAGCCGGTTGCAGTGGCAGGCGTCGTGTTGGCCGGAGTGGGAGTTGTCGGAGCGGGGGTGGAAGGTGCAGGCACATAAGCCACTGAACCGATCAGGGTCATCTTCTTGCCCACGGGGATGGAAGTAAGCTTGAAGCTCGGGTTCAGACGCTCCAGAAGTTCGCGCACGGTCTCATACTTCACGCCGTAGGCATTGCAGAGCTTGGATGTGGTGTCACCCGAAACTATGGTGTGCGTATAGAGAGCGTAGCTTGCGTTGTACGGGCTTGTGGAGGGGAAGTAGTACTCTTTGCCGGCCTGTACACTGCTGAGGTTTGTGAGGTTGTTCAGCGCCTTCACAATGTCGGAAACCCGCGGGGAATACTTTGCACCGAGTGCATCGCAAACGCCGTTCACGGTCTCACCGCGCTCCATCTTGTGGGTTACGATGTAGTATTCCAGCGTGTCCTTTGTGTTGCGTGCAGCTGTCTGTGCGGTCGTGGTTGTGGTGGTTGCAGTTGTTGCCGCCCCTGTAGTCGTTGTGGTCTGTGCAGCCGTATTGGTGGTCATCGGGAAGTAGATTTTCTGCCCGACATAGATTTTGCTGAGGTCGGCATCGCTGGTCCAGTTGTTGAGCTTCTTGATCTCATCCTTGCTGGCAGAATAATTGATGCGCAGCGCGGTGCAGATGCTGAAAATGGTGTCGCCGCTTTTTACGGTATACTGGATGGCGTTGGCAGGCCCTTCCTGTGCGTGCAGTGCAACAATCGCCTTTGCATCATCTGCGGTCTTCGGCAGATAGAGCACCTGCCCCGGGCGGATGGCATTGAGGGAAGCCGTCTTGGCATAGCCGTTCAGGATAAGGATTGCTGTCTGAACGGAATCATAATCCAGGCCTCTTGCCCGGCAAAGTGCGGAAACAGTGTCACCCTTGCTGACGACCACCTGTGTAGCATAGGGTGTATAATCCGCCGCAAAAGCCGAAAGCGGGAAGACAGCAACAATAAGGCAGAGAAGCAGCAGTGTGCTGATCAGTTTTTTCATAAACATTTCCTCCTTGGGATCATTCTACATACCGGCATTATAGCACGTTGTAAATCAGTTTGCAACAGAAGCGTGAGGAAAATGTAATTATTTTGAGAAAAATTCGCCGGGCAGGAAAGACAGTATGCCTTCCTGCCCGGCGATTAAAAACCTAAATGCGGAATCAGATTTCGATTTTTGCTCCCATGAGCTTTGCAAACTCGCGGACAATTGCCGTGTCTCCGGGCCATGCCGGAGCAGTGACCAGGTTGCGGTCTACAACCGCTTCATCCACATTCACAGGCACAAAAGTGCCGCCTGCAAGGGTCACATCCGGGCCGACTGCAGGATATGCCGTGGCTTTGTATCCTGCCAGAACGCCTGCAGCTGCCAGAACCTGCGGTCCGTGGCAGATTGCCGCTACAGGTTTGCCTGCCGCGAAGAATTCACGCACGATCTCCAGCACGCGCGCATTCAGCCGGATATATTCGGGTGCACGGCCGCCTGTGATGAACAGGCCTTCATAGTCCTCTGTCTTGACGGCGTCGAAGTCTGCCGTCAGAGCAAAGTTGTGGCCCCGCAGTTCCGAATAGGTCTGTTCACCCAGAAAGTCATGAACTGCCGTTGCAACGGTTTCGCCTGCTTTTTTGTCCGGGCAGACAGCGTCCACCTGATACCCCAGAACACCCAGTGCCTGGAAAGGAACCATGGTTTCGTAGTCTTCCGTAAAATCACCGCAGAGAAGTAGAACTTTTTTTGCCATAAGAAAACCTCCATATTTTTATTTTGTTTGGGATAACTATAGTATAACAGACTCTCCCGGGAATGGCAATCATTGAATATTCAGAAAACCCCTGCTCCGTCCGGGGTGGAAAACACTGCCCTGATATGGTATAATTATTTTCACATAGCACATTCTTGTTTGGGGAGATCACTATGCCGTTTCAAATCATACGTAATGATATAACACTGGTAGCTGCGGATGCCATTGTCAACACAGCCAATCCGGAGCCGGTCGTCGGAGGCGGGACGGATTATGCCATCCATCGGGCTGCCGGGCCGGAACTGCTTGAGGCAAGGGAAAAGATCGGGGAGATCAGTGTCGGCCGGTCCTTTGCTACTCCGGCTTTTCGGCTTTCCGCAAAATATGTTCTGCATACTGTCAGCCCAGTTTGGATCGATGGAAAGCATCAGGAAGAGGAACAGCTCCGCATGGCATATGATTCCGCACTTTACCTGGCGGATGAATTGAAATGCCAGTCTGTTGCCTTTCCTCTGTTGTCAGCCGGCACATACGGTTTCCCGCATGATCGGGCTTTGGCGGTAGCTATTCAGGCTTTCACGGATTTTCTTGTCGCTCATGAGATGCAGATTTTTCTGGTCCTGTTCAACGCCAAGGCATTTGGCATAGCAGGCTCAATATTTGACGACCTGAAAAGCTATATCGATGACAACTATGTCGACGAAAGAAATGAAGAGGAATACCTGATTGATGCAACCGTCCGTCCCATTGCAGCCGATTACAGCGTCTGCGAGGAGCGGACAGAATATCGGCAGAGCCCCAGGGAAAGGCGTAATCGTACCGGGCGGAAACCGCTTTTCAGCTCAAAACCACTGGCGGAACCACTTGAACCTACGATGCCTGCTCCCGCTTCGCTTAAAGATATACTGAAGCAGCATGAGAAAACCTTTTCAGAGTATCTGCTTGATTTGCTCAAAGAGCGGGATGACAAAGCCTCCGAGATCTATAAAAGGGCAGAGATCAGCAAGCAGCTTTTCAGCAAGATCCTGAGCAACAAGGATTACCAGCCGACCAAAACCACTGTCATCCAGCTGGCTATCGGCCTGCAGCTGGATCTGGCACAGACCCAGAAGCTGCTCGGCAAGGCAGGCTATGCCCTGACGCGCAGCAGCAAGGTCGATCTGGTCGTGCAGTATTATATCGAGCGAAAAATGTATAATGTCGCCTTTATCAACCTTGCGCTTGATGACTGCGGCCTGCCTCTTCTGAAAACCGGCCTGAAATCATAAAAAGTCAACGGCGAGTTGACCAATATCCCTTCCCAATGAGGTATTATGATGCCGACAAAACGGAAAGGGGTATTTACTATGAACAACAATCTCACAGAAATCGTCTTCATTCTGGATCGCAGCGGCTCTATGGCGGGTCTTGAGGGTGACACCATTGGAGGCTTTAACGCAATGGTCGAAAGGCAGAAAAAGGAGCCGGGAGACGCATTGCTCTCCGCAGTCCTGTTTTCCGACGATTGCCAGGTCCTGTACGACCGGGCAGACATTCGAAAGGTCGAGCCGATGACGGAGCAGCAGTACCGGGTCGGCGGCTGCACGGCTCTTTTGGATGCAATCGGCGGGGCAGTCCATCACATCGGGAACGTGCATAAGTACGCCAGAGAAGAAGACCGCCCGGGGAAAACGATCTTCGTGATCACCACAGACGGCCTGGAGAATGCCAGCCATGCCTACACCTACGAGGAGGTACAGCGAATGGTGAAGCATGAACAGGAGAAGTACGGCTGGGAGTTCCTCTTCCTCGGGGCCAATATGGACGCAATTTCGGCAGCCCGCAGCTTCGGCATCCGTGCCGATCGTGCCGTTCGGTACAGACGTGACCGTGCCGGCACAGAGCTTAATTACCGGGTAGTCAGTGAGACGGTCGCAAAGGTTCGCAGGCGCGAGACAATCGATGCCGACTGGAGCGCGCCGATCGAAGCTGACGTGAAAAAGCGCGGGGAATGATCCCGCGCGACAGAAGTTCGTTACGAATTTCGACAGTAATATGTAAAAGAAAAGGAGGATCTGATCATGAAAGGTGCAATTATCGGAGATATCATCGGATCGGCTTATGAGTTCAACAACATCGCCACAAAAGACTTTCCGCTTTTCAGCAGGGGATGCGGATTCACGGATGATACTGTCATGACCTGTGCCGTGGCAAAGGCCCTGCTGGACTGCAAGGGGGACTACTCGCTCCTCACTTCTGAAAGCATTACGGAGACCTTGCAGAAGATTGCCAGAAAGTATCCGGATGCCGGTTACGGAGCAAGATTTATCAGCTGGGTGTTCTCTCATCATCCTCAGCCGTATAACAGCTATGGCAACGGTTCTGCTATGCGGATCAGCCCGGTGGGAGATGTTGCCGCTGATCTGGATACGGCAAAAGATCTGGCAACAAAGATTTCCGCTGTCTCTCACAATCATGAAGAGGGGATCAAAGGCGCTGTCTGCATTGCCGAGTGCATGGTGCTTCTGAAACAGGGAGCAGCCAAAGAAGAGATCCGCCGGTATGTCGAGGAAAAGTATTATCGTCTCGATGCGACCTGCGATGATTACCGCAGGGAACAGGCGGGCTGTCACGGCCGCGAAATCTGCCAGATCAGCGTTCCGCAGGCAATTGTCTGCTTCCTGGAGAGCATAAGTTTTGAAGACTGTATGCGCAACTGCATCTCCATCGGGGGAGACTCGGATACGATTGCAGCCATTGCCGGCGGTCTTGCAGAAGCCTTTTACGGCGTGCCGGAAGAGATCTGGGATCAGGCAGAGCAGTATCTGGATGAATATCTGAAAGGCATTGTGCAGGCTTTTTACAAGGAACAGGCATAAGTATTGTTTCAAAATGTTCTCTTACTGCATAACAGAACGCCCTTTGGGTTAACATAATCCAAAGGGCGTTTTTCAGTTTATAGGGATTATCACAGAACTGTCACATGAAAAAAGATTTTTCAAAAATTTCAGCGCCCGAAAAGGCGCTGTTTTTGCTCTGAAGTAATTGTGTTGTGTGGCGAAAGGAAGGTACAGCGTATTGACATCCATACATGGCTTTATCAGATATTCGTACAAATCTATGCCCACAACCCATGGCCTAGTAAACCCGTAAATTGCAGCAAAAACCCGATGATAAGCCCACAGAAAAACTGCAGAGCCCTCACCGGGTTTTCTTATTCATCAGTTGTCAGGTTCAGTCCTGCACAAAATGGATAAATGCCATGGTTTCCTCAAAGGTCTTCAGTCGTGCGGTATACATATACCGTCCCATCGTATCCCAGTTGATCTCCGGCATCTCTTCCTGCATCATCATGACAGAACCATAGCGCTCCATGATCTCCTCGTGCGTATGGATATAGGTGTTCCCGTCCTTGCGGCTGGCGTAGGCGCAGTAATACTGATCCTCCGACACCGGCAGCCGCCGCTCATCGAAGCACACCATATCGGCGTACATTTTGTATACGTCCGTGGAATGGGCGAAGTTCATCATGTCCGGGGTATAGCCTCCGGGCGGGCGCATATTGACTTCCAGAGCCACAAAGTCTCCCACTTTGCCGAGTCCTTTGTGCTCTTTTGTCAGACGGAAGAACTCCAGATGCACGAAACGCCGGCCCACGTTGAAAGCCTTGACCGTCCTGCGGCCCAATTCTTTCAGCGCCGGCGCTACTTCCGGGCAGGTATAGTAGTTCAGGTCCAGATGGTCGTTGACAACGTCCATTACCGGCGGGAACACATTCATGTTCTCGAACAACGGCTCGCAGTTGGAATCAAAGATCCCGTCGTACGACACGATGTCTCCCGTGATATACTCCTCCATCACGTAGGGCACAGGGGGCAGATTGGCATAGAAAGCGTCGAAATCAGCGTCATTCTCCAGCTTCCAGGTATCGTGTGCGCCGACGCCGATATTCGGCTTGACGATCACGGGATAGCCCACAAGCTCGATAAACTCTTTCCCGGCTTCCTTGGTCGAAACAACGTGCTGGCGTGCCGTGGGGATGCCTGCTTCGAAGTACCGCTGCTTCATCAGCGCCTTCTCTTTGATCGTGCTGATGCGATCAGCCTGGATGCCGGTCGTCACGTTGAAGTCCGTGCGCAGGCGGGCATCCTGTTCCAGCCAGTACTCGTTCAGCGACTCAATCCAGTCGATTTTTCCGTACTTGAACGTAAAGAATCCGACGGCACGGAGAACCTGCTCGTAATCCTCAAGGCTTCCTACCTTGTAGTACTCGGTCAGCGAGTTCTTCAGCTCCGGTTCCAGACCGTCATATGCCGCGTCACCGATGCCAAGTACGTTAACGCCGTTCTGGCGCAGCCGATCGCAGAACTGCCAGTAGGTGCGGGGAAAGTTCGGAGAGATAAAAATAAAATTCAAGTCTTCACATCCTTTCTCATTGATCGCCCAGCATAAAGGGCAGGAAATAGCGCATCTGCTTATACCACCAAGGCCAGTCGTGGTTCACGTCATAGCCCCAGAAATCGCACCAGGCATTGATCCCTTTCTCGCGAAAGACGCTTTCGAGGAATCTGAGGGTCCGCACGCTGTCTTCCTCCCACGCACCCTGGCCGCAGCACAGGATCATCTTACGTTCGTTGTACATCCCGATATACGGGTGGTCTGCGGGCATCTGGGGGAGAAAACGCTCCGGAGAGCTCTCATAAAGTGTGGCATTCATAAACCCGTCAAAGAAGAAGTCCGTGTCGTACACGCCGGAGAGGGCGATGATCCCGCAGAACAGGTCCGGGCGGCGCAGGAAGGTGATCAGTGAATGGTTTGCACCCATGCTGAAGCCGGTGACGGCGGGCGTCCGGTCGTTGCGGTCGCGCATAAAGGGAATCACTTCATCAACGATATAGTGGAAATACTGCTCCTGACGGGCGGCACGCCATTCATTGTTGCCGCCTCTCAGCGACCAGCTCTCCAGGTCCACGCTGTCCACCGCAAACAACTGGATCCTTCCGCCCTCGATAAAATCGGCCAGCTGGTCGATCATACCGAAATCCTCATAGTTGTTGGCCATGGAATTCTGCGTGGGGAAGCACAGGATCGGCAAACCGCTGTGGCCGTAGATCATGATGTGCATATCCTTGTCCAGGATCCAACTGTAATGGCCAAATTCTTCTCTGTACATACGGGTTCCTCTTTCTTTCGCTAAATTGAAATATAGATAGGATAATATCTTGCATAAACATTTTTGTCAAGAAAATCCGCATCAACAGAATACATATTTTTTAGAGGAAATTAGTGGAAAATTTCGTCAACTTAGTGTATAATATTTTATATTATTGCGATATTGTCAGTCACTACCGCCGCAAAGCATTCTCTGTTTTGCGAAGAATACCGGAAGAATACTGAAAAAAGAAAGGACATGACCTATGATCAACTGGAAAAACCTGGACACGCTGGCCGCCTTCGGCAAGCTGGCAGCACTGAAAAACTCTGTAAACCTGCCGGAAGCAATGAGTGGGGAGAACGGCGCTGCGCGTGTGGCAAAGTACAGCGTTCCCATGGCGGCCGGGCTGAGCTACAACTTTGCCGCCAAGACTGTCGACGATGACGTGCTTGAGGCCCTCGGAGAACTGGCGGCGGAGGCACAGCTGACGGAGAAGTTTGCGGCACTCTATAACGGCGAGGTCATTAATACCGGCGAAAAGCGTCTGGTGCTGCACCAGCTAACCCGTGGCCAGCTCGGCGATAATGTTGTTGTAGAGGGTACGGACAAGCGCGCTTTCTATGTGGGTGAGCAGAAGAAGGCGGCTGACTTTGCCGAAAAAGTCCACGCCGGCGAGATCACCAACGCTGCGGGCGAAAAATTCACAACTGTTGTGCAGATTGGTATCGGAGGCAGCGACCTGGGCCCCCGCGCTATGTATCTGGCTCTGGAGAACTGGGCACGCCAGAACGGTACGCTCAAGCTCGATGCCCGTTTCATCAGCAATGTCGACCCTGACGACGCGGCAAGCGTCCTCAAGACGATCGACGTTGCGCACTCCCTCTTTGTGCTGGTCTCCAAGTCCGGCACCACGCTGGAGACGCTTACCAACGAGTCCTTCGTGAAGGACGCACTCAAGAACCTTGGCCTTGATCCTTCGAAGCATATGGTCGCCGTCACGAGCGAGACGTCTCCGCTCGCAAAATCCAGTGACTATCTCGCGGCCTTCTTTATGGATGACTTTATCGGCGGCCGCTATTCCTCCACTTCCTGTGTAGGCGGTGTGGTGCTGTCTCTGGCCTTCGGGCCCGAGGTATTCGCACGCTTCCTTGACGGTGCACACCAGGCGGATATGACGGCGAAGGAATCCAACCTCATGAAGAATCCCGCTATGTTGGATGCACTCATCGGCGTGTACGAGCGCAACGTTCTGGGCTATCCGTCCACTGCGGTGCTGCCGTATTCCCAGGCACTCAGCCGCTTCCCCGCACATCTGCAGCAGCTCGACATGGAATCCAACGGCAAGCATGTCAACCGCTTCGGCGAGCCTCTCGACTATCCTACCGGCCCCGTCATCTTCGGTGAACCTGGCACAAACGGGCAGCACTCCTTCTATCAGCTCCTGCACCAGGGCACGGACATTGTTCCGCTGCAGTTTGTCGGCTTCCGTCAGAACCAGGCAGGTATGGACGTAGACATTCAGGGCAGCACCAGCCAGCAGAAGCTGTGCGCCAACGTTGCGGCCCAGATTATGGCCTTCGCCTGCGGCAAGCAGGACGCGAACCCCAACAAGACCTTTGAAGGCGGCCGTCCCTCCAGCATCATCATCGGCGAGCAGCTCACCCCCGAAACCCTCGGCGCATTGCTGGCACACTTTGAGAATAAGGTCATGTTCCAGGGCTTCTGCTGGAACCTGAACAGCTTCGACCAGGAAGGCGTACAGCTCGGCAAAGTGCTTGCCAAGCGCGTGCTTGCCCACGAGACCGACGGCGCACTGAAAGCCTACAGCGATCTTCTGGCCATCTGATTCCCCCTACTATACACACAAACCATCGAGGCACCCTGCATCAGCAGGGTGCCATTTTTTATGTCTGTCCTCCCCTTAGCTTGCGACGGAGCACGGAAACCGAGATACAGCGTTCCCTTCGCGAGCATCAGAACAGCATTGATAACGAAGCGCCTGAACAATTACTTAGTGGCTACTGCAGCAGCTGAAAAGTCAAGTAGTATAGGACAATTCAGCTATTTTATGGTACAATAGGTGCATGGAAAAGCTATTATATCCATCAAAAACCTTGCACCTGGAGGCCATTATGTATAAGCGCCATTTGAATCAGATCAGTCTTTTGGATGAACCGGAATACTTTGGTGGTATCGCATTAGATCCTGATAACGAGTGGGTAAAACTCGCGAAGATGATCCCGTGGTATCGATATGAAGAAGAATATGCATCA
>JAFQZI010000027.1 GCA_017406005.1 Oscillospiraceae bacterium
ACTGCTGCAGAGGCAGGTGCCTCTGCTGAGCCGTTCACAAAAGTCCGGCATGCGGAAATCACCGTAAAGGATTACGGAACCATCAAGCTCGAGCTCGATGAGGGCACAGCCCCGATCACGGTTGAAAACTTTATCCGCCTTGCCAAAGACGGTTTTTACGACGGGCTCACCTTTCACCGGATTATGGACGGGTTTATGATCCAGGGCGGCGATCCGTTAGGAAACGGAACCGGCGGCTCCAAAGAGAATATCAAAGGCGAATTCTCTTCCAACGGTGTCAACAATCCCATCAGCCACGTCAAGGGTGTGATCTCCATGGCCAGAGCAAACAACCCCGACAGCGCAAGCTCACAGTTCTTCATTACGGTTGCGGATTCCACCTTCCTCGACGGCAGCTATGCGGCTTTCGGGCGTGTAACGGAAGGAATGGAGATTGCCGAAAAGATCGCGAAAGATGCCAAGCCTGTCGACAACAACGGCACGATTCCGGCCGCACAGCAGCCGGTTATTGAGAAAATCGTGATTACAGACTGAACAGGTCATATTTTTTACTGTGGAGTTAATGCAAAGATAGAACAATTCCGACAACAGAGGAGGGCAAAAATGAATCCGTTACCTGCACAGATTCTGCACTGTCTCGGCGTGCTCGCAGCGTATATTGTTCCTTGTCTGTTGATCCTTGTCCCTATGCGTTTTCTTACCAAAGTACCATCGTTTGTTTTTCGCAAACTGCTTCATTTTCTTGCTTTTACCTGTATTTCTCTTATGATTCTTGCAGCCAGAAGCTGGCAGGCTGCCGCACTGACTTCCATACTTCTCGCTGTCATCATTTATCCTGTCCTGGCCTTGCTGGAAGACAAACCGTGGTTTGCAAACCTGTTTGTTCAGAAATCCCCGGGAGAGATCAAGAGAAGCGCTTTGCTGCTGTTCTTCATGTTCGCTGCGCTTATCTCTGTTTCCTGGGGAATATTCGGCCAGCCGCATCTTGCCGCTGCAGCAATCCTGATGTGGGGTACCGGCGATGCTGCAGCTGCCTTGATCGGAATTCCTTTCGGCAGGCACAAAGTGCATTCACGGTTTACAGACGGCAGGAAATCGTGGGAAGGCACCCTGGCTATGCTTCTGGTTTCTTTCATCAGCGGTATGAGCATCTTACTGCTGGCACAGAGAATGACCTTCTCTCAGGCGCTTCCCGCTGCAGGCATCGGGGCTGTGCTCGGAGCCGCAACAGAATTATTCTCACCGAGCGAATATGACACAGTGACCGTACCTGTTGTTATTTTAGCCGTATTGTTAGTGATTGTCCTTTGATTGGAGAAGCCATGGATCAGGAAAAGAAAAAAGGCTATCGGACGCTTCTGCTTTCCGTTTTGATGAGCGCCTACGGCCCTGTGATTCTGGGTCTGGGGCTGCGGGTAGGGCACAGCTCCACGCAGATTTCGGATTTCACCAGAAGGACCGCGGAACTGCTTGCGCTGATCGTTGCCTTTGTCGTCTATGCCGTGACGAACAGGCACCGGGACATGGATGAAGCAAGAAAGAAGGGGCTGGAGCGAAAGGGAAACCTGTTTACAGGCATTATTATGTGCATCAGCGGATTGAGTATGCTTGTGATCAGCTTCCTTTCAACGGAAACGGATAAGGGCAATGTTGTTCCCGCGCTGGTGATTGCATTTCTCGGTGTGGTGGCAAACACAATTTTCTGGCGAAGATATACATCTCTCTACCGAAAGCAGAACAATGCGATTCTCGGTGTGCAGGCAAGGCTTTACGGTGCAAAGTCCGCTGTGGACATCTGTGTTACAGTCGCTCTGGCCGCAGTGCTGGCTTTCCCGGGGACAAAGATCTCCTACTGGGTAGACTGGATTGGTTCTGTGCTTGTTTCCCTGTATATGCTCCGCTGCGGGATCAAGACAATTCTAGAGCAAAGATCCTGATCCCTTCCCCATGTCTTTTTTCATTCATACGAGCCGTTGAGGATCTTTATCCTCCGCGGCTTTTTCTTTTTTCGTGTGACAGTTCTGTGAAGATTGACGTGCTATACTGTGCCCGTAAACAAAAAACAGAGGCCTGATGGCCTTAGAAATAAAAAAGAAGGTGTATAGAATGAATATGTTGTTTGTTTTAGGATTTGATCTTCTGGTGGCAGTAGCGGTTACTGCAGCAGGATTTGCAAGGAAAGTGCTTTATGCGGAAGGCGCGCAGAACGAAAATGAGCTCCTTTATCTGTATAACTCCATGGATGACTGGAATTAAGGAAAACATACATATAACCGGCCTGAGGTGAGACATGATTTTGCTTCAGGCCTCTGGTTTTTCTGTGATACCCATATGGATTTTATCTCCTTTACGGATTCCGGGATGGATGTTATAATCAGTCAGACAAAACCTGATCTGATGAGGGAAAAATGATCATTATAATAACAGGCGCAGGCCATACGGGCAAAACACTATTGGCGCAGAGGATGCTTAAGAAATATAACTATCCTTATCTTTCTATCGACCATCTCAAAATGGGGTTAATCCGCAGCAAAAAGACGGAACTGACGCCGGAGGATGATGAAGCACTTACAGACTATCTTTGGCCTATCGTCCGAGAGATGATAAAAACTGCAGTCGAGAATCGGCAAAACCTCATTGTAGAGGGCTGTTATATTCCGTTTTGCTGGAGAAAAGACTTTGACGAAGATTATCTGCCATACATCCAGTTCATATGCCTTGCTTTTTCCGAAGAATACATAGAAAACCATTTCAAGGAGATCGTGGAACACGAGTCAGATATAGAACACAGAGTATTCGACGCTGATTGTACCGTTGCCGGCCTGAAAGAAGACAACCGGAAATATATAACCGGTTTTCAGAATGCCTGCGAAAACGTTACTATCATTGACTCCGACTATGAACAGACAATAACCGGACTTGTCAACCCCAATATTTCAGGATTTACAGGAGTGAACGAACATGGATTCCATTCTGATTAAGGATACCACCAGGGAAGAACGTGAACGCATCGTTGCGGAATCTATCGGGAATATCTACGGTGCCTGTGACGGCTGCGCAACCGGGCTTGCGGATATGTACCAGGATTACATAGACGGCAAGACGGAAATCCGCGAGATCAATATGGCATTTTCTGCCCGATATGTATCCGGGGCTGACGGCCCGGTGAAGAGTGAATGCGGATACGTTAAGGGATGATTGTATAAATTTCAACTATGGAGTTAAAGAAAGATGGAAAAGTATGCCTATATTACTTTGAGAGACAAACCTGACCTGAAAGAAGCTGCTGCCGAATGGTTCCACAGCAAATTCGGTGTTCCAACCGAAGCATATCTGGAGTGTATGGAAGCATATCTCGATCAGGAGACGGAATACGGGTGGTATCTCTGTCTGGACGGCGATAAGATCGTCGGCGGTATGGGTGTCATTGAAAACGACTTCCATGACCGAAAAGATCTCACCCCAAATGTCTGCGCCGTCTTTACCGAAGATGATTACCGCTGCAAAGGTATTGCCGGAAATCTGCTGAATATGGTCGTTGAGGATCTGCGCAGCAAAGGCATCTCGCCGGTTTATCTGGTTACAGACCACACAGGATTCTACGAGAGATACGGCTGGGAATTTCTCTGCATGGTTCAGGGTGACGGCGAACCGGATATGACCCGCATGTACATTCATCGGTAATTCAAGCCTTCGGTAATTGAAAAACAATGTGTCCAGGTTTTTTAGGATGCTGAATATCGCCCTCTGCGTAATCGTTTTGTGTGCCGAATGTCACTCGTTTGGCACACATTAATTTTTGTAAAAAATATCTAAAAAAACTCTTGACAAAGCAGGAAATTTAGGATATATTACCAATACCTGTTAGACAACGTTTGTTGGAAACTTTTTCATTTTACCTCCTTATTTATATACCCCTCAGCAAAGGGAAAGCCGCTGAATCGGGACGGCGGCTTTTTCCACGCACGGAAGAAATAGGATTACAGAGTTGGAAGAAGATACAGGAATAAGAAAGAAAGGAACAGACAAAGAATGGATCTTGCAACGACGATTCAGAACAAGGTATCTCTCAGCAATATCTTGAAGAATGTGGAATCCAAAATCGGAGAGCGATGTATCCGCAAAACGATTGACGGGGAGAGCTGGTTTATCGTAGACGATAACCATCTGGTCCAATTAAAGTGTTTGTGGGATGAACATAAGAGCTGCCTGGTGGTAAGACGTGCAAAATCGGCAGAAGAGACACAGTCCGCAGAAGACGGTGAACACTTTTATCCGGCAGACTATCAGACGGTTGATAGTTTGATTCAAGCAATATTGAAGGAAGTCTGGAATATAAAAACCGCATAGTACGTTTTTTACCGCTGTTTCGCAGCGGTTTTCTTTTTTTTGCATTACTGGGCAAAAACTGTTCAGCCGCTTCGTAACAAGTGCATTCTATGGCTCGCGAAGAGAAAGTTATACCTTGATTTCAGTGCTCCGTCGCGAGCAAAACTTAGATCGTTGCATATTTCCCATAAGTCAGGATCAGTATCCTGTCGTTAATACGGCTTCCCTGCAGCCGGGTTATGTGTTATAATATTTTTGACAGCATATCTCCGGATTCTGATGAATCAGAAGCGAAAATGCACTTATCCGACGGGGGTGAATTAGTGAGCGACTGTTTTGCTCTGAAAGGAAACATTTGTTTTTCCTCCGGAAAAGAAAAACTGAATACTTTCCCGGATGCAACCGTCATTTGTGAAGACGGCCTGTGCAAAGGCGTGTATCCCGAATTGCCGGATTCTTACAAAGGAATCCCGATCATCGATTACAAAGACTGCCTGATTCTCCCCGGTATGGTGGATCTGCATATCCATGCTCCTCAATTCACATTTCGAAGTATCGGAATGGATTGCGAGCTGATGGAATGGCTGAAAAAATACACTTTTCCGGAAGAAGCCCTCTATGCAGACACGGGATATGCAGAGCGCGCCTATGGACTGTTCGCAGACAGCATGAAGCACAGCGCGACAACAAGGGCTGTTATCTTCGGGACGATCCATCGTGATTCCACACTGATTCTGATGGATCTGATGGAACGATCCGGCCTGATCAGCTATGTGGGAAAGGTCAACATGGACCGGGCCGCGCCATCGGAGCTCAGGGAAGAATCGCCGGATGCATCGGCTTTTGACACCTTCGGCTTTGTCAATGCAGCGGAAAAACGGGGTTACAAACGAACAAAGCCCATCCTGACGCCCCGGTTTATTCCCTCCTGCAGCGATGCTTTGCTGAACGAACTGTCCGAAGTGCGCAGAGCGTATGATCTGCCGGTGCAGTCCCATCTCTCGGAAAACCCCGGAGAAGTGGAGCTTGTTAAAAAGCTGGTTCCGGACGCTGCTTTTTACGGTGACGGTTACGACAGATACGGGCTGTTCGGCAGGGACGCAAAGACCGTCATGGCGCATTGCGTTTACTCCACAGATGAAGAGGTTGAGCGGATACGAAAAAACGGCGTCTGGGTTGCGCATTGCCCGAACTCCAATATGAATCTGTCTTCAGGGATCGCGCCGATCCGCCGGTACCTGAACTGCGGAATCCGCGTCGGGCTCGGAAGCGATGTGGCAGCCGGCCAGTCGGAATCCATATTCCGGGCCATAACAGATGCCATTCAGGTTTCCAAACTGTACTGGCGGTATATTGACAATGAAGCAGAGCCGCTGTCTTTCGCGGAGAGCTTCTATCTCGCGACGGAAGGCGGAGGGTCGTTTTTCGGGAAGGTCGGTTCTTTCCGGGAAGGATATGAATTTGACGCTGTTGTGGTCGACGATTCCAGTTTCCCGCATCCGCGGCCTCTTTCCCTGGCGGAGAGGCTGGAGAGGGCTGTTTATCTCGGGACAGATCAATCAGGATTACAGGCAAAATATGTCTGCGGTGAAAGGGTTTATGAAAAATGAGTAAAGAGCAGGAATTCAGCGAAGTCTTCAGAAGGAAGATCAGAGAGATCCTGGACGAACAGGTCGATGAAAACATCAATGCTGAAGACCTGATGTTCGATCTCGGCATGCGCTATTTGAGAATGATGGCCGCCGAAAAGAAAAAGCAGATCAGCAATAAGGCAAATCAGCTCTCGCTCTGGGTTGAAGATGCTGCTTCCAAAAAGGCACTGGTCGACTACGTCAACACCGTGACTGACAAACACAGCCCGGATTTTATCCCGACAAATGACCGCATTGCGGTATTCGATCTTGACGGTACCGTTTATTGCGAGTCGGATCCGAAATTGGTCAGATACCTCGTGATTAGTGCAAACCCGGCGAGACAAGGAACGTCGCACGTCAGGTCGCGCGTCGTGATGCTCGCGAAGGCAACATTGTACCTCGAATTCGGTGCTCCGTCGCGAGCAATAAAGGGAGAGAAATGCAGAACTGAATAATTTCCGAAATTGTAAAGCTTTCTATGAAGCTTGAAAGAATTGTAAACACCCCTGTTTCGTTGATGAGACAGGGGTGTGTGTGTTATGGCCTTTTCAGAGGCTGATCAGTCGTTTATGAATTTGCGGATTCTTTCGGCCTGTTCGGGGAAGTTGCAGGTGATGGAGCCATCGGGATTCTGGTTCTTTTCCGGAACCTGAAGCTGTGTGATTTCTCCGTTGAGAAATCTCTTCGCATGAAGCACAATGGAAGCGCAGGCAGAGGCGGAAAGGTTTGTATGAACCAGCGGGACGATCTGATCCATCACGGAAACAGCCTCTCTCAGGCTGAGCGTCTTCAGCTTTTCAATCACAGCCAGGACGGTTTTTCTCTGTCGCTCCTGGCGAGCCCAGTCATCATCCGGAGAGCGGAGGCGGCAGTAAACCATGGCATCATGCCCGTCAAGATGGTTTTTCCCGAGAAGCATGTGGGCGTTTGTTGTGACAGGCTCCCCATGATTCATCATAATGGCTTCCATATACTCGATATCCATATCAATGCCGCCGATGGCGTCGATCACATCGATGAATTCATAGAAGTCCACCTGTGCATATCCGTCAATCGGCACACCGAACAGTTTTTCAATGGTTTCCACCATAAAGTCGGCTCCGCACCAGCGATAGGCGTGGGTCAGGAGATCCTCCGTGCGGCCTTCCGCGAGCTCCGGAGGGACATCCACCATAATACCGCGCTCGAAGGAGATGAGCTTCATGTCTCCGGTTTTGTGGTTGAGAGAAACCAGCATCACGCAGTCGGACCGGCCGATATCA
Source organism: Oscillospiraceae bacterium (assembly GCA_017406005.1). Classification (GTDB taxonomy): domain Bacteria; phylum Bacillota; class Clostridia; order Oscillospirales; family Oscillospiraceae; genus Limivicinus. The sequence continues at coordinate 7,226 of JAFQZI010000027.1, forward strand.
TGGGTATAGGCGAGCTTTTCATCCGTCCCCAGGAGGAGGATATTCATGATGTTTTTGTCTTTCGGAAGCGATTCTGCAGCTGAAAGGTCGATGTTTTCAAGCTCCAGATCTTCTGCGATCAGCTCCTCCCCTTCTTCGGCAAATGCTGCCGGGAGAGCCTGAAAGAGCAGAATGATGCAAAGGACAACAATAAAGTATTTTTTCATAAGCTCCTCCAATAATGATCAGGCGACGGCGGAAAGCGGGGTGTAGTCAAAGCGGAGATAGTCTTCAAACGTGGCTTTCCGCTCATTAAACTTCTCCTCGGTTACATTCTCCCACACGTTGTTTTCGATGTCGATCCCGTAGGCGATGAACCAGGGCTGGTCGGCATTCTCATACCCGTCATACTTGAAAGCAACCTGCGGGTAGAGTTCCGTGGAATTGGGAACAAGGTCATACAGCGTCCAGCCGCTCAGGGCAGCCCCGCCCGACCATTCATTGCAGAGGAAGGAATACTCATAGGCGTAGTAACGGTTTCTGGCCCAGCCGCTGACGACATGGGCAGGCTCGCGGTTGACCATGGTATAGACATCATAGATAACGCCTTTCCAGTCCCCTTCCGCAATCTCGCCGATCAGGAGTTCCTCAATACCGTCGCTGTTGACATCGTGATAGGCAAAGCCGATCTGTTCAAGCGGATCGCCCTCCGAATTCATGCGGATCTGGTAGTACATCGAGCTCATATCCTCTGCTTCCAGGCGCTCGGGATCCCATTCTTCCGTGATTGCCTGAACGTATTTTGCGAGGACATCCCCGTACAGGTCAGCACCTTTTGTACCGCCGCCGTAAACGAAAACTCCGCCGTCGGTGCTCTTCATGGACTGTAAAATTTCTTCATCGGCTCCATAGAGCTTGCGGTAGGACTCCGTGCTTTCTTCACTCATAAAGTCATACTGGACGTCGGTGGGATGATCGAGATAGACATTGTAGAGCGTGCCGTCACCGGATGTCAGCTCGCCGACTTTCCTTCCGCCCGGCAGATAAGAATACTGAGAGGGATCGTCAGACACAAAGACCCCGAAGGTGAAGCCTCCGCAATTGGCCTCTCTGGAGGCTTTATGATAGACGTCAATTTCCAGATCCCTTACTTCCACCTCATAGAGGCCGGCATACTCCGTGGGAATGGTGAGGGAGAAGAGCGCATTGGAGAATACTTCCCCATCGTCGGCAAAAGAGGCAGGGATCAGGGTGGCAAGCATCAGAACTGCCAATAGAAGTGCGATCAGTTTTTTCATTGTTTTTTTCCTTTCCTATATATTGATTTCATTTTCTAGTAGGGTAAGGCATTTTCATCTTCGGCGGCTTCGGCGAGAGCACGTTTTTCTGCCCGTACATCCCGCAGGGCGATATTAAAGACTGCGCCGGAATAGATTGCAAGACAACAGCAGTACAGCCAGAACATGATCAGAATCAGCGCGGCCATAGAACTGTAGATCAGCGGATATTTGATGGATTCATTGATAAACCGGGAGAACAGAGCGCTCACGCCGACAAGGGCCAGGGTGGAAATCAGTGCACCCAGCGCAATGGAGTAATGATCACCCCGGGTTCTGCAGACAAGGTACATCAGATAATTCAGGATAAAGGCCAGCACAAAAAGAAGCGGATAGCGCAGTTCGAGCCACATATTGTCCGCATGCAAAAACGGGAGGACAATGCTTACGTGGGAAAGGACCGTCTCTCCCATGAACATGGCGAGGATGGCAAAAAAGATCAGGAACAGAAATGCAAGAGAGAGGGTAATGCTGAAAAAGAACGAAAAAACACCCTCATACCGGCGCCTTCCCTGCATCTGGCCGATCGCCGCTTCCAGAGAGCGAATGCCTGCGGAAGCCGTGATCAGAATGACCGACAGAGAGAAGATCATCATCGGTATACTGTAATTTTCGGAAATGTACTCCATAAACCACGATACCGTGTCATAACCCTTTTCCGGGAGAAAGGGCTGCAGAAATTCAAGCACACGCAGCGTCAGCTCATAATTGTTGCCGAGGAGCGTATAAATGCAGATAATCAGCGGGAAAAACGTCATGGTAATATAGTAAGAGAGGCCGGCAGCGGACGTCGTTATGCGGTGCTGAATAAAAAGGCTGCAAAAGCGCTTCAAAAACTTTCCGATTGCCGCTCCCCCCTCTCTGACAGAAAAGGCTCCCATCGGCCATTGCCAGTGGGAGCCAAAATGGTTAACATATTATAACATGCATTGAACGAGGTTGCAAGTTCGGATTTAAACCTGTAATGATTCAGTTCTTATGCTTTTGCTGCAGAGCTATCTGCTGTCGTACAGCGTTATTTGGTATTGAAGATTTTAAAGATGCTGTCGAAAGGATCTTCCCCTGCCTGTTCAGCTTCCTTTTCTGCCTTTGCGGAATCTGCCTCGGCGATTGCCTGCTCAGACATCACCGGCATAATCGGGGTAACAGGCTCTTCTTCGGCTTTCGGTGTGAAAACCGGCATCGCCGTTGCGGGGCGGGAAGAACGATAGGAGGGCTTTGCGACAGAACCGGCTGTCGGAGCCATTTCGGAGAAGCCCGTTGCAATAACCGTAACACGCATCTCATCCTGCAGCTCTGGATCGAAGCTTGCACCGAAGATGATGTTGGCTTCGGGATGTGCGGCTTCCTGAACAAGATTTGCTGCCGCTTCAACGTCTTCGAGCGTCATATCCTCGGAACCGGAGATATTGATCAGCACACCGCGTGCACCGTTGATGGACGTCTCCATCAGGGGGCTGGACACTGCCATGCGGGCTGCATCTTCCGCCTTGCCCTTTCCGCCTGCGTGGCCGACACCCATGTGGGCAAAACCGGCATCTTTCATGATGCAGGTGACATCGGCAAAGTCGAGGTTGATAAAGCCGGTATTCTTAATCAGATCGGAGATGCTGGCAACTGCCTGCTGAAGCACATCATCGGCAATTTCAAAGGCATTGGCGAGGGTGATCTTCTGATCGGTAGCAAACTTGAGACGATCATTCGGGATAATCAGAAGAGAGTCAACCTTTGCAAGGAGCTCCTGGATGCCCTGATTGGCCTGATCCATACGGCGCTTGCCTTCGAACTTGAAAGGCTTCGTCACAACACCGACGGTGAGGCAGCCGGCTTCGTGAGCGATTTCAGCGACCGTCGGGCCTGCACCCGTTCCCGTTCCGCCACCCATACCGGCAGTGATGAACACCATATCTGCATTTTCAAGTGCAGTGGAGATGCTGTTTCTGCTCTCTTCCGCAGCACGCTTGCCGATTTCAGGATCGGAGCCTGCTCCCTGTCCATGAGTTATTTTTTCACCGATCTGGATTTTCTGATCGGCATTGGAAACGGAAAGCGCCTGCTTATCCGTATTGACAGCAATAAACTCAACACCCTCTGTTCCGGCTTTCACCATCCGGTTGACAACGTTATTTCCTGCACCACCTACGCCAACAACTTTAATGGTGACAACATTCTCCGGACCCGCCTCTTTAATATCCATAGTCAATAGCCTCCTGCGTTATAATCAATACGAAAGATCAATAGGTAATAAGGTGAAAACAGAAACACTACTTTCACGTGAACACTATATTATTACAAAATTGAAAAAAGGTCAATATATTTTTTATCTTTTTTGTAAATAATTTGTAATTCAGGAATTAATACGGTTTAAAATGAACCGTGGAAGCGTCGGTCACATCGATAATACCGATGTCGCCCTCTTTGAGCTGGCTGATCGCATCCAGAACCATGGAAAACTTATGCTCCGTGGCATACGGGTCGCCCAGGCGGACGATATACTTCCCGCCGTAGTACAGAATGACATTGTTGGTGTTGGAGAAGTCGATTTTGGTAACCTGAAAGGCAATCCCGCGCTCCACACACTGGTACAGGATGGAACGGAGATAGTTGATGGTGCGCTGGTCTGCGTCCGCCGTCTGGAGAGGTTCATTGATGAAAATCGTACCCGGGTTGAGCCCGACGACCGGGATCAGGCCTTGCTCTTCCCCTTCAGCTGCCTTGCCGAGCACCTTGCATTTTTCATCGAACGTCCAAAGTTCAAGGCCGACCTTGATATAGGCAACGGCGTTGCTTTCCGTGACGCGGATGGTTACTCTGTTCGGCAGGGCACGTTCCAGGGAGACCTCCTGCACATACGGGAGCTTTGCAAAGACACGCGTGATGGCCGCAAAACGGTCAAAGAAGAAGAGGTTGTCGCCTTCCTCAATGTCGATGGCGTTGATGATCTCGTCCACAGTATAGTGGTTGTTTCCGATCACCTGGATTTTTTCCACGCGGAAGGAGACCGACATGACAAAGATCGCCGCGACGACGATAATGACAAACATCAGTGCCCCGCTCAGCCCGCCGCGTTTCTTCTTTGCCTCCATGTATTCAACTGTCCCGCCCCTGTCGGGCTGTTGTGTGCTCATTTACCTCTCCTCTATCAAGCTCAGAATGGAGTCACAGATTCTGGTACAGGCATCGGAAAAAGCGAGAGATGCAGCTTTCTCCGCCATGGTGTTCAGGCCGCCCTGATCCGCAAGGATGGAACGGATTTCTTCCAGAAGGCTTTGTGCGGAAAACTCGCCTTCCAGCAGGACCTTCGCTCCGCCGGAAGCTTCCACCAGACGCGCATTTTTCTCCTGATGGTTTGCCGTGACATTCGGAGACGGAACGAGAATCGCCGGCTTGCCCATAAAGGCCAGTTCCGAGAGAGTGGATGCTCCCGCACGGCAGAGGATCAGGTCCGCAGCAGACATCACACGGGGCATATCATGCAGGTATTCAACAACTTCCACCCCGTAATCCGCATAATCTGGCTTAGCCTGCCGTAGCCTTTCCATAAAACCGTCATGATACTGCCTGCCGGTGACATGAATCAGGCGAAACTCCCGTTCCCGCAGGAGCGGAATCATCTCGAGCATGATCTCGTTCATGTGCCCTGCTCCGAGAGAACCCCAGACAGAGAGGATCACCTTTTCCTCCCCGGGGATGCCGAGTTCCTCACGCGCAGAGGCTTTGGTATAGCGGGAAAACGCACTGCGCACCGGCGTGCCGGTGACTTCCACACGGGAAGGATCGTCATAAGCCTGCCGGCAGCCTTCCATACCGACCATGATCTTATCCACGTTGCGAGAGAGCAGCTTTGTAGTGAGACCGGGGCTTGCATTGCTCTCATGGATGACCGTCGGGATATGCAGCTTATTGGCAGCCGAAAGCACCGGAAAACAGACATAACCGCCAGTTCCGATGACGACGTCCGGCTTGAATTCCAGGATAATTCTGCGCGCTTCCGCCGAAGACCGGAAGACATTCTTTACCGTGTCGATGTTGTGTGAAATATCAGAGAGAGAATGGCCTCTGCTGATGTTTGTGATTTTGACGGGGCGGATCTCATAGCCCTCTTTCGGAACAAGCTCCATCTCCATCTTTCCCTCGGCGCCGATGAAAAGCACTTCGCTGCCGGGGCAGCGCTCCTGCAATGCAGAAGCCACTGCAACCGCCGGGTTGATATGGCCTGCCGTTCCGCCACAGGTAAAAAGAAATCTCATGCCGGTTTCTCCAATTGGTATATTCTCAGAAATAGTATTATACCGTAAAGGGAAAGAAACGGCAAGAACTTCTTTCTCTTCCCGTCAGAGCTCCGCATTTTCGGTTTCTTTTACTAATCTTTCAAAACTTTCAGATATTTTGCCTGAGTTTGTTGACAGTTTTTGTGCAAAGTGCTAAAATACACTCAGAGCAAAACTCAAAAACTGTTTTCAGGAGGACTATTATGAAAAAATTGCTCGCACTATGCCTGGCCATGCTTCTGACGCTCAGCCTGTTCGTCGGAGCGTATGCCGATGAAAAGGTCACACTGACCTTCGCAGAAACCATGACCAGCCCGGAAAGAACCCTTGTGCTGGAAGATGCCATCAAAGCTTACGAGGCGGATCACCCGAATGTGACGATTGAACTTGTCTCTCCCCCGTATGAATCGGCTGAGACAAAGGTCGCATCCATGCTCGCAGCAGGGCAGGAAGTTGACATCGTTGAAATCCGTGACAACTCGGTAGGCGCATGGATCAACAACGGCTTCCTCTACAAACTGGATGACCTCGTAGCTGACTGGGACGGAAAGGATCAGCTTGTTGACGCAGCCCTGCTTGCCGGTGCATCCATGGGTGATGCCACGTTCTTCATCCCGCAGTATCTGTATGTTAAGGCTCTGATGGTCAGAACGGACATTCTGGATAAGCTCGGTGTGACGGAAATGCCCACTACGACGGATGAATTTCTCGCTGTTTGCAAGCAGATCACGGATCCGTCCAAGGGGCAGTACGCCTTTGCCCTGAGAGGCATCGGCTCCCCGTGCAAGACCACCGATATCATGTTCGCAACAGAAGTTCCCAACCTGCGCCTGGATAACTTCTATCTGACGGAAGACGGTACCTTCTACATGGACACGGACGGCGGACGCAAGGCGCTTGCAAACTATCTTGACCTCTTCCAGAACTGCTGCCCGCCCGACTCCGTCAACTGGGGCTACAACGATCAGATCAACGGCTTTGTCTCCGGCACAACGCCGTTCCTCGTACAGGATCCTGACGCAGTCGGCTCTGTTTCCGGTTCCCTTTCTCCGGACCAGTACACGGCAATTCCGATGCCTCTCGGCGATTCCGGAACCCGTTATCTGGACTACGGATTTGCCGGCCTTGCCGTTGCAGCAAACTCCGAGCATCCGGCAGAAGCCTTTGACTTTGTAAAGTACATGATCTCCGCAGAAGTGAATGCCTCCATCTGTGAGTTCTACGGCGCTCTGCCTGTAAACAAGGGTGCTTATGAGGCTTCCGCAATGTTCGAACTGCCTGTCTACAAAGCATGGGCTGATGAAATGGCAGACGAGCACACGGTATTTACAAAGTTCCCACTTGAAGACCCGAGATTCACAGAATATGCCTCCACCGTGCATCTGGCAGCCATCCAGAGCTATCTGCTCGGCCAGTCCACCGCGGAAGACATGATCAAGACCTGCAAGGACTTCTGGGGATACTGAGTTTAACCTGCTTTGCTTCTGACAGAAGCTGAACGGGACAAATGAACCTTCAGGGGCTACGGACAACCCGCAGCCCCTGTTTTATCCGGAAAGGCAGTTCCGGCCGTGAGAAAGGAGGCGCAATGAAAACTGACAGATGGTATCTGCTGATGATACTGCCTGCGCTCGCTTTTATCTGTTTTTTCATTTTTTACCCGCTGTTTCAGGGCGGGGTCATGGCTTTCCAGAATTATAATCTCTTCAACCTGAAGGACATCCGCTTTATCGGGCTGGAAAACTTCAAATCCATTATCTTCAACAAAAATGTCAGCTTCGGCCTGATCCTGTTCAACACTTTAAAGTGGACTTTGCTGTCGCTTGCATTGCAGTTCCTGCTGGGGTTTCTGCTGGCAATGATGCTGCGCAAACCCTTCCGTGGCAGAAGCCTTTACTGCGGTTTCGTCTTTTATCCGTGGGCTCTGTGCGGTTTCGCCATCGGCCTGATCTGGACGTGGCTATTCAACGGGCAGTTCGGCGTAATCAATGACCTGCTGATGAAGGTTGGACTGATCAAGGAGAATATTGGCTGGCTTTCCAACCCGAAAATCGCCATGTACAGTGTTGTGATCTCCAACGTATGGTATGGCGTGCCCTACTTCGGCATTATGCTGCTGGCTGCACTGCAGTCGGTCCCAAGCGAGCTGTATGAAGCCGCCACACTGGACGGGTGTACCGGGATTCAGCAGCTTTTCCACGTCACCATCCCCTATATCAAGCCGACGATTATCAGCACGGTTCTGCTGAGAAGCATGTGGATTGTGAACTTCCCGGATCTGATCTATGCCATGACAAACGGCGGGCCAGTCAACAGCACGCATATCCTCGGAACGATGATGATCAACAAAGTATACAAGGAGTTTGACTACGGGCAGGGCTCTGCCTACGGGGTGATCATCATGGTGCTTCTGCTGGCTTATGCCATGATGTACCTCAGGCTGACAAAGGCGAGTGAGGAGGATATGTGATGAGCACAAGAAAAGTGAAAAAGACACTCGGCACGGGCGTCCGGGTGATCATCCTCTGCTGCTTCCTGCTTTCAGCCACGCTCCCCCTTTTCTGGATCTTTATCACAAGCATCAAAAGCGGAACGGAGCTTTATTCAATCCCGCTCATCTATTGGCCGAAAGAACCGACGATCGCCGCTTACCAAAGGCTTTTTACCTACAGCAACTTCGGGAGATACTTCCGTAACTCCCTGTTTGTTACGCTGACGTCTTCCGTGGTGGCGATGATCCTCTCGGTGATGAGCGGATTTGCGCTTTCCCGCTTCCGTCGGAAGAGGCTGAAAGGGATTCTGGAGATCCTGCTGTACTTTACACAGACGATCCCCTCGTTTATGATTATGCTGCCTCTTTTCATGTTCTTCTCCAAGCTGAAGCTTGTCGACAATCTTCCGATCCTGGCTGTGATTTATGTGGCGACAGTTATCGCTTTCTGCACCATCATGTCCAGAAGCTTCTTTGACAGGATCCCTGTAAGCCTGGAGGAAGCCGCCAAAATCGACGGATGTACCCTTGCGCAGTCGATCATCCATGTGGTGCTGCCGCTCACCCTGCCCGGCATTGCAGCGATTTTCTGCTTTGCCTTTGTCAACATCTGGAATGAACTGTTCATTGCAGTGATGATGATCAACAAAGCTTCGAAGTATACCGTTCCGGTGGCATTGAACTCTTTCATTTCGAAGGCAGGCGTCAGCTGGGATCTGATGAGTGCCGGAATTGTGGTTTCCCTGCTACCCACGATGATTGTATTCGGTATCGGGCAGAAATACATTGTTGCCGGCCTGACAGAAGGCGGCGTAAAAGGATAAAACGATAGGAGAAATCAAACCATGTCAAAAGAATATACACAACCGGAAATCACGGAAATCCTGCACCACATGGGCGAACACAGTCTCCCGGAAAATGCCGTTGCCCCACCGATTTTTCAAAGCTCCATTTTCTGTTTCGAGAGCTTTGAGGCATTTCAGGAAGCGCTCAAGAACGAATCGGAACACTATATTTATTCCCGCGGTAACAATCCGACCGTCAACCTCTGTGAAGAAAAAATCGCCGCCCTGGAGCATACGGAGCGCGCGAAACTGGTCTCTTCCGGAGTGGCAGCCATCTCCTGTGCCATTATGGCCTACATGAAACAGGGCGACCACGCTATCTGCATCAGAAGCTCCTATGACTGGACGGGATATATCTTCCACACCTATCTGAAGCGCTTCGGTGTGGACGTCACGTTTGTGGACGGCAATACTGTGGAGGAATTTGAACAGGCCATCCGCCCCAATACCAGGGTAATCTATCTGGAGAGCCCGGCAACCTTTACCTTTACCCTGCAGCCGCTGCGTCAGATCGCCGAACTGGCAAAAAAGCACAACATCAAGACGATCATCGACAACACCTGGGCAACTCCGATTTTCCAGAATCCGGCCGATCTCGGCATTGACCTGGTAGTGCATTCGGCTTCCAAATATTTTGGGGGAAATTCGGACGTCGTCGCCGGCGTGATCTGCGGAAGCAATGAAGATATCACCCACATCTTCCGGACGGAGTTCCTGCCGATGGGGCCTGTGCCCGATCCGTTTATGGCATGGCTCATCCTCCGGAACCTCAGGACGCTGCATCTGAGAATGCCTGTGCACTATCGCAATGCGCTCGGCCTTGCAGAATTTCTGGAAGCAAGAGATGACGTGGAGTGCGTGAACTATCCGCTTCTCCCCTCTTTCCCGCAGTATGAACTGGCAAAAGAACAGATGCGCGGCGGAAGCGGGCTTTTCTCATTCCGCCTGAAGACAAGAGACCGGCAAAAAGTGAAAGATATCACCAATCATGTCCGGTTTTTCAAACTGGCTGTGAGCTGGGGAGGCTATGAAAGCTTATTCGATCCGAGCCTTCTCAAATATACGGACGATGAAGAAGCCCCGGATGACAGGATCTCTCTGATCCGCGTGCATGCAGGGCTGGAAGAACTGGAACTGCTGAAAGACGATCTCGCACAAGCGCTGGACAGTGTGAAGTAAAAAGAACAGCCGCCCGATTGGGCGGCTGCTTTCGTTTTCCTGACGGAATTAATGCTGATGATGAAGCGGATAGTGGATATGGAGCAACTCGTGGGCACGGCCCTTGAGGAGCTCATCATAGATGTATCCGAGAGCAGGATTCTGCTGCGGGATCTTGAGCTCGCACTCTTCATCTTCTTTGAAGATAGCCTGAACACGCTCTTTCTTGCGGGCGTTGCTGGCAGGCGGCTGACCGCCACCGCCGATGCACCCGTTCGGGCAGGCCATGACTTCGATGAAGTCAAAGTACTCTTCGCCACTTTCGACCTTTTCGATCAGCTTGTCTGCATTGCCGAGGCCGTTGGCCACTGCGATGCGGAGGCTGAGATCGCCTGCGGTAACAGTGAATGCCTTGATGCCATCGAGCCCGCGGACGCCGCATTCGGCAATCGTCTTAAGGGTATTGGGAGAGGCATCATCCAGCACACGGCGGATAACGGCTTCCGTTACGCCGCCCGTGACACCGAAGATGACACCGGCACCGGTGTAATCGCCGAGAGGATCGTCCGGCTCGGAATCGGGCAGATTTGCAAAGTCGATACCGGCAGCCTTGATGAGGCGGCCGAGCTCATCCGTTGTGAGGACGAGGTCAACCAGGCGCTTGCCGTCTTTCTCCAGCTCGGGACGCTGTGCCTCGAACTTCTTGGCAGTACAGGGCATGATGGCTACAGAGTAGACATCCTCATCCTTGAACTGCTGGCGAATCAGTGCACCGAGCATTTCCATCGGGCTGCCTGCAGTGGAAACCTGAGGCATCAGATTCGGGTGAGCCTTTTCAACATGCTGGATCCAGCCCGGGCAGCAGGAAGTGAACATCGGGAGCTTTGCTCCGGATTTCAACTTCTCGAAGAATTCCGCACTCTCTTCCATAATGGTAAGGTCAGCAGAGAGGTTGGTGTCGTACACGACATCGACGCCGAGGCGCTTGAGAGCTGTGACGAGCTTGCCGGTGACTGCCTCATTGGCAGGCATACCGAACTGCTCTGCCAGACCGACACGGACGGACGGTGCATACTGGACAACAACGCGCTTGTTCGGATCGTTGAGCATCTTCCACATCTCGGGGATCTGACGGTTGATGGTGAGAGCACCCGTCGGGCAGACTGCTGCACACTGGCCGCAGCCTACGCAGCCGGTCTCGATGAGGGACTTGCCAAAGCCCGGAGCGACCGTTGCCTTCTTGCCGCGCTTTGTAAAGTCAATCGCGCCGATGTTCTGAACTTCAGCGCACATACGGACACAGAGGCCGCAGAGGATGCACTTGGAAGGATCTCTGACGATACAGGGAGAAGATTCATCCATGGGTGCACGGGAATAGGTATTCTCTTTGAAACGGGGCTCCTCGACGTTGTAACGGTGAGCATAGTCCTGCAGTTTGCAGCTTCCGCTCTGCTCACAGGTGAGGCATTCGGCACGGTGGCTGCTCATGAGGAGCTGCAGCGTGGTGCGGCGGCTTTCCAGAACCTTCTTGGAGTGCGTGTAAACCACGAGGCCGTTTCTCGGCTGCATGGAGCAGGCAGCATCCAAAGCACCGCGTTCATTCTCTACCAGGCACAGACGGCAGCCGCCGTAGATGGAGAGGTTTTCGCAATAGCACAGGGAAGGAATATCAATGCCGTTATGGCGTGCAACTTCAAGGACATTGCGCTCATCGGTAAACGGGCATTCAATCCCGTCAATGATCATTTTCTTTTCTGACATGGCTTAACCCTCCTTGATTGCGCCGACCGGGCAGTTAGCTTTACAGGTACCGCACTTGATGCACTTCGCCGTATCGATGACATGCTGGTGTTTGACAGTGCCTGTGATGGCATTGACCGGGCAGTTGCGTGCACACTTGGTGCAGCCGATGCATTTGTCGGTAATGTAGAAGTTTGCAAGTGCTTTGCAGGTGCCGCAGCGGCAACGCTTGTCGCGGATATGCTCGACATATTCATCTTCAAAGTTCTGCAGGGTGGAGAGAACGGGGTTCGGAGCCGTCTTTCCGAGGCCGCAGAGAGAGGAGACCTGGATCATCTTGGCAAGGCTCTTGAGCTCGCCGATGTCGCTCATCTCGCCCTGGCCCTTTGTAATGCGGGTTAGGATCTCATTCATGCGGGTGGTGCCTTCACGACACGGTGTGCACTTGCCGCAGGACTCTTCGCAGATGAAGTTCATGAAGAACTGAGCAATGTTGACCATGCAGCTGTCTTCATCCATGACGACAAGACCGCCGGAACCGATGATCGCGCCGACTTTCTTCAGAGAGTCAAAGTCCATCGGGAGATCGAGATGCTCTTCCGTCAGGCATCCGCCGGACGGGCCGCCGATCTGGACAGCTTTGAACTTCTTGCCGTTCTTGATGCCGCCGCCGATGTCATAGACGACTTCACGGAGCGTCGTGCCCATCGGGACTTCGATCAGGCCGGTGTTGACCACGTTGCCCGTGAGAGCAAATGCTTTGGTTCCCGGGCTGGTTTCCGTACCGAGGGAGCGGAACCATGCAGCACCCTTCTTGATGATGTCCGGCACGTTTGCAAAGGTCTCAACGTTGTTGAGGCAGGTAGGACGCTCAAAGAGGCCCTTGTCCACAGAGCGGGGAGGCTTGGTACGGGGCATACCGCGGTTGCCTTCGATAGAAGCCGTCATTGCGGATCCTTCACCACAGACGAATGCGCCAGCACCCTTGTTGATGTGCATATGGAAGCTCTTTCCGCTGCCGAGAATATTATCACCAATGAGACCGAGCTCTTTAGCCTGGTCGATAGCGATTCTCAGACGGGAAACTGCCAGAGGATACTCGGCACGAACGTAGATGTAGCCTTCCGTGGAATTGGTGGCAACACCTGCGATGATCATGCCTTCAAGGATTTTGTGCGGGTCGCCTTCCATGCAGGAACGGTCCATAAAGGCACCGGGGTCACCTTCGTCACCGTTGCAGACGATGAATTTGAGGCCCTCTTCCTTGTGGGCAGCAACCTGCTCCCACTTCTTACCAGTCGGGAAGCCTGCACCACCTCTTCCGCGAAGGCCGGAATCGGAGACTTCTTTAATGATCTCTTCTCCGGTCATCTCAAAGAGGCACTTCGTCAGAGCGGAATAGCCGCCGATGGAGAGATATTCTTCAATGCTCTCTGCATCGATATGGCCGCAATGCTCGAGGACACGGCGGGTCTGCTTCTTATAGAAAGGAATGTCCTCCTGGCGCTTGTAAACTTCGCCATTCTGGTGGTAGCCGAGACGCTCGATGAATCTGCCTTCAATCAGAGTCTCTTCAACGATCTCTTTTACGTCTGCCGGCTTGACCTTGCAGTAAAGCCATCCTTCGGGTTCAATGCGAACCAGCGGACCCATTTCGCAGAAGCCGTGGCAGCCGGACTTCTTGAGACCGGTGACAGGCTCACAGGAAGTGACATTCAGTGCCACTTCAAATGCCTCGCCATGGAGGGACATCTGAGTCTTCAGTTCTTCAAATACTTCCAGGTTGCCGCCGGCCGTACAGCCGGTACCACAGCAGACCAGAACCTTGCGCTTTTCAGAGTTGCGCGCTGCAATACACTTTTCCTGCAGAGCCTTGAACTCTTCGAGATTATTCAGTCTTTCCCGCATTTCTTCAGGCCTCCTTTCTCAGCTCTTCCACCAGAGCCTTTGCCTTGTCCGGATTCATGGCTGCATGAACCGTGTCATTCACCATAACAACAGGGCTCAGGCCGCAGGCACCGAGGCAGGACACGATTTCAATTGTGAACAGCCCGTCATCCGAGGAGGGCTTGCTCTCGCTCGTGCCGGTGGCTTCGTACAGGGCCTTCAGCACATCGCTGCTCTTACGGACATGGCAGGCAGTACCACGGCAGCACTTCAGAACATACTTGCCCTTCGCGTCGAGCGAGAAGTTGCCGTAGAACGTTGCAACACCGTAAAGCTTTGATTCGCTGATCCCTACTTTTTTTGCGATGTACTCAAGCGCATCCTTCGGCAGATACCGATAACGCTCCTGCACATCCTGCATGATGGCAATGATTCTTGCCTTGTCATTGCCATACCTCTCCAGAACCAAATCAATGAAATTCAGATCTGTCTTTTCCAAGGTGATCGATCTCCTTCTCCATGAAATATTCGATGTTTTGCTATTGGTAGACATCTTTAGTTATATTACCAAAACGATAGAAAAATGGCAAGAGTAAAGTTAGGATGAACGGACAACTTTCCAATCTTTTCCCTAAATTTGTTGAAATTGACGAAATTGCTTTTGAAACACGCCTGAAACACTGCGTCCGCAAAAAGTTCTGTCCGGGGATTGCAGGGATTCGGAAAAGGGTGTAAAATACATAAAATCATACTCTGAGGAGGCTGATGATATGAATCATTTTCTTGTTGTTGTGGACATGCAGAGAGACTTTGTAAACGGTTCTCTCGGCACAGCGGAAGCCGAAAGCATCATCCCGCATGCGGTGGAGAAAATCCGTGGTTTTGAAGGCGAGATTTTCGTAACCTATGACACACATTTTGAAGACTATCTGGAAAGTGCTGAGGGCAAAAAGCTGCCCGTTCCGCATTGCATCCAATATACGCCCGGATGGGAACTGGATGACAGGATTGCCGAAGCACTGGAAGGCAAGCCGGTCACACGGGTTGAAAAGCATACCTTCGGGTCGGATGAGCTGCCGGGCCTGATCTTCAGCAAATCCCCTTATGACGACTTTTCCGTGGAGCTGATCGGCCTGTGCACGGACATCTGCGTCATCAGCAACGCACTGCTTCTGAAGGCAAGCTTTCCGGAAATGCCGATTTCTGTAGATGCAAAGTGCTGTGCAGGGGTGACGCCGGAACTGCATGAGGCAGCACTGAAGGTTATGAAGAGCTGCCAGATTGATATCCCATAAAAACGGACGGAAGGAATCTGAAAATGGAAACATTAAACACTGTTTTACTGCTGGCACTGGCTGTTATTGTTGTGATTGTGCTGGTCAGAATCATCTCGGCACCGATCAAACTGATCTTCAAACTGCTGATCAACACGGCAATCGGGTTTGGGATTCTCTTCCTGATCAATCTGATCGGGCAGAACTTCGGCTTCACGCTTGAAATGAACCTGCTGCATGCCCTGATCGTCGGCATCTTCGGCATCCCCGGCGTTGTTGTGCTGATTCTGCTGCAGTTTCTGCTGTAAATTTTCTTTAATTAACAGAATATTATTAACAGAAATGCATAGACGTATTTTAGTCTACGCATTTCTATTTACTATAATTATCTTATGTTCTTTATATTATGTTAATTATCAGTTTTCTTTTCCTTCAGCTTTACAGCATTCCGTTCGAATGATATAATTGCATTCATTATAACGAAACAGGCAGAGAGAACCATATGGAACAGAAAAATTTGGAAAACAGCAACTGCATCCGCATTTTCTGTAAAGAAGATATTGCAAACGCACATGCCTTTGCGGAAAAAGCCCTTGCTGGACGCATTAAGAATCCGGAAGAACTGGTAACCTGCCAGCTGGTCTGAAGAGCTGCTGCTGTATCTCCTGCAAACCGGGCACAGTGACCTCTCCGTCTCCGCCGGAGGTATTCTGCCGCCTTATCTGGAGATCCGCGCTCCCGGGCCCCAGGCAGATCTGAATACGCCGGTATCGGAAGAGTCTTCCGAAGAAATGGAAACGGAAATCCGCAGTGCAATTCTGGAACAGTACGGCGCCGATATCGATTTTCGCTACTCCCGCGGTGTAAACCGTTTCCGGATTTACCCGTCCGGAAATTCCGGGGTGGAGATCCAGCAGGAACTGTCTGCCTATTATGAAGAGTCCGGGGCAGATGCCATGCAGAAACCGCTGGCAGTCCTGTGGTTTCTCGTAAAAAAGCATCCCGCGATGATGGTTCTGACTTTCCTGAACCGTACCGTCAAGCACTTGTGTGCACTCCTGCTCCCGGTGTTTGCCTCCAACATTATCGAGGCGATGTCGGACTGCACCTCCTTTTTTGACAGTCGGATCATATTGAATGTTATCTGTTCTGTTCTGTCTTTGTCAGTGAACCTGATCTGTGCCACGGTGGACACCAGAGTCTACCTGCGGTTTGTACGCCAGGTAGAATCCGGGTTTAAGCTGGCACTTATCGCCAAGCTGCAGATTCTGTCGATCCGGTTTTATAATGACACGCCCAGCGGTAAAGTTCTTTCAAAGCTGGTGTCCGATGCGCAGTTCATCAAGCTTCTGCTGCACGAGGAGATGACGGTGATTCTTCATCTTCTCATCGACATCGTCTTTGTCGTCGTTGTCTCGCTGAGAAAAATGCCCGTTATGCTTCTCTTTTATGCAATCGTGATCCCGATGGCGGCAAAAATCATCTCCCACTACATGCCTCCCATCCGTGAGAGCAAAACGGCCATGAGGAAGAAGACGGAAGTGTCCAATGCAGCCTTCAAGGAAATGCTCGCAATGGAACGCCTGACCCGCTCCCACGGCGTGCAGAGGACGGAATATCAGAATATATCCGCCAAAGTGCGGGCAGTGCAGCGATCTGCAATCGTTCAGGACAGGCTGCAGATCCGCCTCAACAACGCGGGTTACGGCACCACTCAGGGCTTCCGCCTGCTATGTCTCTGCGTTGCGGTCTATCTGGCCATTAAGGGCAGAATCACAGTCGGTGCTGTTGTCCTCTTCCAGTCTCTTTTTGATGCGCTGATCAACAGCGTCCAGAAAACGCTGGACGAAATGCCACAGATCACGCAGGGGCTGGACAGCCTGACCAGCGTGAGCGAGCTGCTCACCGAGCCGGACGTTGAAAAGAACGGGAGCCTGCGTTTGCCCCATCCGGTTCGCGGTGAGATCGAATTTGAAAATGTCGTCTTCCGGTATTCTCCCGATCGCCCGCCGATCCTCAACGGGATCAGCTTCCGTGTGCCTGCCGGAAAGAGTGCAGCTTTCACCGGCCGGTCGGGAATTGGGAAGAGCACAATCCTGAATCTTCTCCTCGGGCTCTATACTGCGGAAAGCGGCAGAATCACGATTGACGGGATGGATGTGGATGAGCTGGACAAGACCAGCTACCGGCATGCGATCGCCGTTGTTCCGCAAAGCCCTGTTTTGTTCTCCGGCACGCTGTGGGATAATCTCATTTACGGGCTGAAATATGTGTCGGCGGAGCAGGTTCTGGAGGTGCTGAAAAGTGTCGGACTGGAAAATCTGGTGACGAGGCACCCGGATGGGCTGTGGCGCCCGATCTACGAGGGCGGAGAAAACCTCTCCGGCGGGCAGCGCCAGCGCATTGCCATTGCACGTGCCCTGCTCCGCAACCCGCGCATCATCCTGTTTGACGAAGCCACCAGCGCGCTTGACTATGAAAGCGAACGGGAGGTGCAGGCAGCCATCGATGCGATCATGGGCAAATGCACGATCCTGATGGTCGCCCACCGCCTGAACACGCTCCGCCATGTTGACACGATATTCCGCCTTGAAGAGGGTCGCGCAGTCAAAGTTGATAAAAGCACACTGTTCGAAGATGCTGACTCACTTGCGACATGAGGTATCTTATGAAAAAATGTTTGGTCGGTATAATACTGCTCCTCATCCTGATACAGTTTTCTTCTGTAGCCTGCGGAGAAACAGTATCCGTGAATTCGGCCGGTATTCTGAACCGGTCTCTCAGCATAGATCCTGCAGGCAGGAGTGAGGGCTTTTCCGCAGTATTGTACAACAACGCCAACGGCCTTCCGACATCCGAGGCAAACGCGATTACAGAGACTGATGATGGGTTTATCTGGATCGGAAGCTATGCAGGCCTGATCCGTTACGATGGGAATACTTTTGAGCGGATTGACGCGGATACGGGCATTTCCAATGTCAGAAGCCTTTATACTGACAGCTGGGGCCGCTTGTGGATCGGCACCAACGATGCAGGCTTTCTGATGATGGAGAACGGCCGGTTCCGGAGATGGAGCAAAGCAGACGGGCTGGAATCCGCCACCATCCGCAACTTCGCGGAAGATGCAGACGGCTATATTTATGTTGGTTCAGCTTCCGGTATCGCAATTATCGATCCCGGGATGGATCTTACGGTTATAGAGGATGAACAGATCTCGGGTTCGATCCAGGATCTTCGCCGGAGCAGTGACGGCCTGGTATACGTGCTGACGCGGAATGGTGATCTGGCAGGTTACAGCAAGGGAGAACAGGTCAGCCTTGTGCGCCATGAAGACTGTCCTGTCACAGCCATCAGCTGCATTCTCCCGGACCCGGAAAACCCGGGATGGTTCTGGCTTGGCGCAACAGGCTCCAGCGTTTACTACGGGGAAGCAGCAAAAAGCTTTCAGGATTTGGAGATACTTGACCTCGGAGTACTGGCGGATCCGGAGAGGCTGGAAGAGATTGACGGCAGGATCTGGGTCTGTGCAAGGAATGGCATCGGTAGGCTGGACGATAACGGCATCATCCTTCTGGAGAATGTCCCGATGGACAATTCTGTCCAGCATGTGATGACAGACTATCAGGGAAACCTGTGGTTCACATCATCCAGGCAGGGTGTTATGAAAGTAGTGCCCAATCAATTCTCGGACCTGTCCGCACGTTGGGAACTGCCTTCGGAAGTTATCAATTCTACCTGCCTGTACGATTCAATGCTTTTTCTCGCAGCCGACGAAGGACTGATCGCAGTTCGGGAAGGGAAAAAGGTAGAAAGCATCCCGCTGGCAAAGGCTGTGACAGCTTCCGGAAAGGATCTGGAAGCAACGGATCTTCTTGCTTATCTGGATAAAACCCGTATCCGTTCCGTTCTCCGCGACAGTAGGGGCAACCTTTGGATTTCCCCGTGGAACGGCGACGGCCTGGTCCGCTATTCGAAAGGAGAAATGACCGTCTTCACGATGGAGGACGGTATGATTTCCGAGAAGTGCCGTGCAATCAGTGAATGTAAAGATGGAAGCATCCTTGTGGCTCAGAGCGGCGGGCTCAGCGTAATTCGGGACGACCGCGTGGCCGAAGTCTATGGGAAAGAGCAAGGGATTTCGAACCTCGGGATCCTTACCGTAACGGAAGGCTTCGATGGGGAGTATATCCTTGGCACAGACGGCGGAGGACTTTTCATTGTTCAGTCAAACGGAGTCACACAGATTGATACAGAGAGCGGGCTTGGATCGGATGTGGTTATGCGCGTCTCCCGCAGCCGTACAGAGAACGTAATCTGGATTGTTACCGGCAACTCCCTGGCCTACCTGACGCCGGACTACCAGGTAACCACAATCCGAAAATTCCCATACGCCAACAACTACGATCTGTATGAAAACAGTAAAGGCGAACTTTGGGTTCTGTCCAGCAGCGGCATCTATGTGGTGCCAGTGAATCAGCTTCTTGCAAATGGCGCGATCGAAGCCGTGCATTATAACATCAACAACGGCCTGCCTTATATTGCTACCGCCAACTCCTACAGTGAACTGACAGACGACGGTGATCTGTTCATCGCCGGTACAGGCGGTGTGGCAAAAGTGAATATCGAAACACCCTTTAAGGATGCGGTCGACCTGAAGATGGCCATACCCTTCGTGGAAGCGGACGGCTTGCGGATCTGGCCTGATGCCGCGGGCGGTTTTACAATTCCTTCTGGTACGCGCAAGCTGACTATCTATAGTTTCGTATTCAATTACTCGCCCGTGAATCCGCAGGTATCCTATTATCTGGAAGGCTTTGACTACGCGCCTGTCACAGTGAAATGCAGCGACCTGATACCCGCAGACTACACCAACCTGCGTGGCGGAGACTATCGCTTTATCATGAACCTTAAGGGCTCAGCAGAAAACGGGGAACTTTCCGTGCCTATCCGGAAAGAATTGGCCTTCTATGAACAACCGTTGTTCTGGGTGATCGTTGTGACGTCTTCTTTGCTGATTAACATATGGCTGATACGTTTTATCATGAAACGGCAAGCCAGAATAATCGAGAAGAGGAAAGATCAGGAACGCATTACGGATGAGCTCCGCTTTGCTTCCGAAATCCAGACATCCGCACTTCCGAACATCTTCCCGCCATTCCCTGAGAGAAAGGAATTCGATCTTTTCGCAAGTATGACTCCGGCCAAAGAAATCGGCGGTGACTTCTACGATTTCTTCCTGATCGACGACGATCACTTTGCAATGGTCATAGCAGATGTCTCCGGCAAGGGTATTCCTGCTGCGCTGTTCATGATGGTCGCCAAGGCACTGATCCAGAACCAGCTGATGAGCGGATGCGATCCCGCGCAGGCGCTGCAGCGCGTGAACATGCAGCTCTGCGAAAGGAACGACACCAAAATGTTCGTTACGGTATGGGCGGCGGTACTGGAGATCTCCACCGGTAAGGGTCTGGCATGCAACGCCGGGCATGAGAATCCCGCCTTATGGCATGAAGGCGGACGTTTTGAACTGCTTGCCTACAAGCATAACATATTCCTCGGCGTATCCAAGAAAGCCAAATATGTGAACCGGCCTTTCCGGATGGATCGTGGAGACAGCCTGTTTGTCTATACGGATGGAGTACCGGAAGCGAACAATCAGAACAAGGAAATGTTCGGCGAAGAAAGGCTTGTAAAAGTGCTGAATCTGGAGTGCAGTGCAAAGCCGGAGAAGTTGATCGGGAATGTCCAGGCTGCTTTGAGCGACTTTGTTCAGGACGCTCCGCAATTCGATGATATCACAATGCTCGCCATGAAATATTACGGCGTTGAAGATACGGAGAATAATACGATGAATACCTCTTTGTGCTGACACAGGAGATAGATCCATTAGCTCAATCTGATAACATATTATAATTAACAGAAATGCGTAGACGTATTTTAGTTTACGCATTTCTGTTAACGATAAAAAATATTATGTTTTTTATGTTATGTTAATTTTTGTGATGATGGTAGCGGGATTTCGGCAATAAAAGAAAGCGTACCATTCTGATACTGCATGGCGGATTCTCCATGCCACTTTTCCAGAATTCGGCTGATTACCAGAAAGATAAATATGCGCAGCCAGGGAAAAAAGTTTTTTTCTTGACGAAAGCCATAATTAATGACATAATTGATAATGTAGATAAATGGTGCTTTTCTATACGGACTCTATCACGAGACAGTGAAGT
Organism: Oscillospiraceae bacterium; assembly: GCA_017406005.1. Taxonomy (GTDB): domain Bacteria; phylum Bacillota; class Clostridia; order Oscillospirales; family Oscillospiraceae; genus Limivicinus. Next base: position 28,435 of record JAFQZI010000027.1, read on the forward strand.
AAGGAGAAGACTCATGGAAAACAGTTTGCGGAATAAAAGTATTATACGTGTTTTTCTTGTGATCGAAGGCATCCTGCTGGTATTGATTAAAGTGTGCGAATTGCTTGCTCTCGGAAGGCTTACGAATGTCATTATGTACCTGGCTGTTCTTGGGAACGGTGCGGTAACGTTCTTTTTCTGGTACCTTTACGGCAGAAACTCACAATCGAAACGTGCCAATAAAATCGCTCTCGGTATGGCGGTTACCATGGTGGCAGATCTTTTTCTTACTCTTATAGATACGAACTGGTCCCTATTGCCCGGTTTTATCCTGTTCTGCATAGTGCAGGTCATCTATGCCATGTATCTGGGGATGGGTAAACGCGGTGCTATCGTACGTATTGTCCTCTGTATTGCTGTTCCGATTGCACTTTACTTTGCAGGTGTGACGGATCCGGTGACAGTCATTGGCGTAATAGATCTTGTCCTGCTGCTCTGCAATGCGGTTATGGCATGGTTTTCTGCCAGGGACAAGGTTTCCCTGTTGTTCAAAATCGGAATCACGCTTTTCCTGGGCTGTGATGTTTCCATAGCACTGCGCACACTGACGACTGGAGCTATCCACGATGTCGCAAAATTCATGGTCTGGATCTTTTACGTTCCCGCTCTGGTCTTCATCACCCTCTCTTATGCAATTGTGCAGTCGCCTCGTAATTAGTGCAAACAAGCTGCTCGCGAAGAAAACATTGTGCCACTTTTATGGTGCAATGTCGCGAGCTCAGTTTGAGGGGAAAGAAAGAACTTAACGAATATAATAATAATGGGGTTGCAATTGTAGAATCAGAGTGCTATAATCAGGGCGTCTTCAGGGCAGGGTGAAATTCCCGACCGGCGGTAAAAAGTCCGCGAGCCGAAAGGCATGATCCGGTGTGATTCCGGGACCGACAGTAAAGTCTGGATGGAAGAAGATGGAGGATTCAATTCCATACTGTCTTCCTGCCTGCCTGAAGAGATTCTCTTCAGGACTTTTTATTTTTCAGGAGGAAAAAACCATGAAAGAAAACAAGTTTTCCACCAGGTACATGGCTGCAGCGGCTATGTTCTCGGCACTGTCGTTCGTTGCGGTTTTGCTGGCCAAGGTCATCCCCAATGTTGCGGGATTTCTGAGCTACGAGCCAAAGGATGCGGTGATTGTGATCGCCGGGCTTTTATACGGGCCTCTGACGAGCGTGCTCATCTCGGTGATCGTATCCTTTATCGAGATGATCACCATCAGCACCACAGGCCCTTACGGATTGCTGATGAATGTGGTATCCACCTGTGCGTTTGCTGTGCCTGCTGCCTGGTTTTACCAGAAGCACCGCACCCAGAAAGGTGCAGTGATCGGGCTTGCAATCGGCGTCATCACGATGGTTGTGGCCATGCTTCTCTGGAACTACATCATCACACCGTTTTATATGGGAGTTCCACGGTCGACGGTTGCAGGGATGCTGATGAGTGTGTTTCTCCCCTTCAACCTCATCAAGGGAGGGATCAATGCAGCACTGACGCTTCTGCTGTACAAACCTGTGGTCGGGGCCCTGCGCAAGGCCGGGCTTGCAAAGCCGAGCAGCAGCGGGACGAAAAGCAGCTTCAGCCTCGGATTCACGCTGTTTGCGCTCGCGGTCCTGATCACATTCGTACTGCTGTTCCTTGTGATGATCGGGGTTCTGTAAAGGCGCTTCGTTATAAGTGCTTCCTGATACTCGCGAAGACCACATTGTACCTCGCCTTTAATGCTCTGTCGCGAGTTATACTAAAGAGTAAACAGTCATTCTTGACAGGAATGAACAGTTTTCATAAAAACAGAAAGATTTTCCGGGATATTTCCGTTTGTTTTTTCATCTTGACAAAAAAACGGGATTGGGTTATAGTTTGACCAATCTGAAAAAGTTGGAGATTCCGTGATGAATTCCGTATTCTTTTTTGCATCCTATTATTATTACTTTACCAGCTCCCGCGGGTAAGGATAATTTGTGGTGCAAAAAAGAGAAATTAAGTCTTTTGCCGCACAGGTTATCCTGTGCGGTTTTTGTTTTTGAGGAGGGCAAACAAAATGATCGTAGTTTTAAAGCATGGTGTATCCGCCGAAAAGGTTTCGCAACTGATTGCATGGCTTGAGGCTCTGGGGCTCAAGATCCACATTTCCAACGGAGAATTCCAGACGGTTCTCGGGCTTGTCGGCGACACGTCGTCGGTTGATATTGACCTTGTGGAGAGCCTGGAAATGGTGGACAGCGTCAAACGCGTCACGGAACCGTTTAAGATGTGCAACCGGAAATTTCACCCCGAATCGATGGTGGTGGAAGTCGGCGATGTAAAAATCGGCGCGGGCAATTTCGTGATGATCGCAGGTCCATGCTCGGTAGAGTCCGAAGAGCAGATCGTGACGGTGGCAAAAGCGGTGAAAGCAGCCGGTGCCAGCATGATGCGTGGCGGAGCTTTCAAACCACGCACCTCCCCTTATGATTTTGCCGGCCTCAAGGCAGAAGGGTTGGAACTTCTCAAAATTGCACGCCGTGAAACCGGCCTGCCCATTGTAACGGAACTGATGAATATCAATGACCTGCCCCTGTTTGACGATGTGGATGTGATCCAGATTGGGGCACGCAACATGCAGAACTTTGACCTTCTGCGCGAGCTCGGCCATGTGAACAAGCCGATCCTCCTCAAGCGCGGGCTGGCAAACACCCTGAAAGAACTGCTGATGAGCGCAGAATACATCATGGCAAATGGCAATGAGCGCGTTATGCTCTGCGAGCGCGGGATCCGCACTTTCTCCGACTATACGCGCAATACGCTCGACCTCTCGGCTGTGCCGATGCTGCATGAACTGACACATCTGCCGATTATTGTAGATCCGAGCCATGCGACCGGCATTGCAAGGATTGTGCCCCCGATGGCGCTCGCTGCCACAGCCAGCGGAGCAGACGGCCTGATCATTGAAGTGCATAATGATCCCATCCATGCCCTCTGCGACGGGGCACAGAGCCTTCGCCCCGAAGAGTTTGCAGACCTGGCCAAAAAGGTATTCGCCATCAGGGAGGTTGTGCAATGAAAACCGGAACTGTCGGAATTGTGGGTCTGGGCCTGATCGGCGGAAGCTTTGCTAAAGCCTATCATGTGGCCGGCTGGAAAGTGCTTGCCAGCAACCGTACCGAACGCGTGCTGGAATTTGCCAAAATCGGCGGCGATGTGGATGACACTCTCACCAATGACAACATCGGAACCTGTGACCTTGTACTGCTGACGATCTTCCCTGAGGCGTCGATCCAGGCACTGAAGGGATTTGCGCCGTATATCGGGAAAAAGCCCCTGGTGATGGATTGCTGCGGTACCAAGCGGGTGGTCTGCGAAGCCGCCTTCCCGATGGCGGAAGAATACGGCTTCACCTTTGTCGGCGGGCACCCGATGGCAGGCACGCAGTATTCCGGATACAAGTATTCCCTGGTCGACATGTACAGAGACCAGCCGATGGTAATTGTGCCTCCCCGATTCGATGATATCTTTCTGCTTGACCGGGTGAAAGAGCTGCTTTCACCGGCAGGCTTTTCCCACTTCTCCGTGACGACTGCCGAAGCGCACGACAGGATGATCGCCTTTACTTCCCAGCTTGCCCATGTAGTTTCGTCCTCGTATGTCAAAAGCCCGACTGCCAGACAACACCACGGATTCTCTGCCGGGAGCTACAAGGATCTCACACGTGTGGCAAGGCTGAACCCTACGATGTGGGCAGAGCTGTTTCTGGAGAACAAGGATAACCTGATTTATGAGGTAGACACGCTGATTTCGCACCTCGCTGCCGTGCGGGACGCTATGGAAGAGAATGACAAGGAAAAGCTGATTGATCTGCTGGAAGAAGGCAGACGGATCAAAGTGGAGATTGACGGAAGATGAGATGCGTACCGGTAAATGCCCCCTCCGGGCAGTATCAGGTGAAGATCGGCGCCGGGCTGCTGCCTTCTGTCGGAAGAGAAGTTACAGCATGCACCAAAGCCAGACGCTGTGCCGTGGTTGCAGGGGAAAACGTCTTCCCTCTTTACGGTGAAACCGTTCTGGAAAGCCTCCGCAGTGCCGGGCTGGAAGCCATGCCGATGGTCATCCCTGCGGGAGAGCAGACCAAGTGCCTTCAGCGCTACGGAGAACTGCTCACCTTCCTGGCGGAAAACCGTTTTACCCGCAGCGACTGTATTGTGGCACTCGGCGGAGGTGTAACGGGAGATCTCTCCGGCTTCACGGCAGCAACCTATCAGCGGGGTATCCCGTATGTGCAGGTGCCGACGACACTTCTGGCAGCCGTGGATTCCTCCGTGGGAGGTAAAACGGCCATTGACCTGCCGCAGGGAAAAAACCAGGTGGGAGCGTTCTACCAACCTGCGCTCGTTCTTTGCGACACGGATACCCTATCCACGCTCCCCGAACGGGAACTGAAGGCAGGGTATGCGGAAGTGATCAAATATGCCGTGCTTGGAGATCCGGCGCTGTTTAAAACGCTGCAACGCGGAAATGCGGATCTGCCCGCTGTTATTGAGACCTGCGTGCGCTGCAAGGCGGACATCGTTGCAGAAGACGAACAGGACCTCGGCAGGAGAAGGCTGCTGAACCTCGGCCATACCTTCGGCCATGCAGTGGAAAGCAGAAGTGCCTATTCCCTGCTTCACGGGGAAGCTGTTGCCATTGGGATGGCAATGATCTGCCGGGCCGCGGAGAAAAACGGGATGCTCTCCGCTTCCGACCGGGATGCCGTGATCAGCCTGCTCCATGCAACCGGCCTGCCGACGGAAACGGACTTTTCTGCCGTAGAACTGTATGACACACTGCTGCTGGACAAGAAGTATTCGGGCGGAAAGCTGCATTTGATCGTCCCCTGTGCCATTGGGGAATGCAGGATCGTTCCTGTCTCTCCGGACGAACTGCGCGGATGGCTGGAGAAAGGGTTTTGAGAGTCGCGAGCTCTAAAGAGGGAAAAATATAGACTGGATTACTGTTGTAGGGTGAAGTATTATGGCGATTAAAATTATTCCTCCCGGAAAACGGATGGGGACGGTGAAGATTCCGTCTTCCAAGTCGGTTGTGCATCGGCTGCTGATCTGCGCCGCTTTGGGAAGCAGCCCCGTACGCATCGGCTTTGACGGGCTGTCGAAGGATATCGCCGCCACGGCTTCCTGTCTGCAGGCACTGGGAACGGGGATTACTGTGGAAAAATCCGCCATCACTGTGCAGCCGAACAGCATTGCAGCAGGAGACGTGCTTCTCCCCTGCGGAGAAAGCGGTTCCACCCTGCGATTTCTCCTGCCGGTAGCCGGCGTGCTGGGAGCGAAGGGCTGCTTTCATATGGAAGGCCGCCTCCCGGAGCGCCCGATGCACCCTTTTGAGGAGCTTCTGCGGCTGCATGGGATGGAGGTAACCAGGGAAGGTTCTGCCCTGCATTTCGGTGGAAAGCTTCGCAGCGGAGACTATCCTCTCGCAGGGGATATCTCGTCCCAGTACTTTTCCGGGCTTCTGATGGCGCTTCCTCTTGCGGAGGGAGGCAGCCGAGTCCTGCCGGAAGGCAGGCTGGAATCCGAAGGATATATCCAAATGACGGAGGATGCTCTTGCGCTCGCAGGCATCAAGTTTTCCAAACCGGCAGAAACAGCCTGGGAGATCCCGGGCAGGCAGCAGTTTGCACTCCCCTCTTCGCTCTCCGCAGAGGGTGACTGGTCCAACGCGGCTTTCTTCCTCTGTATGGGGGCGCTTTCGGAAAAAGGCGTTTCCGTCTGCGGGCTGAACCCCTCTTCTTCGCAGGGAGACCGGGCAGTCCTTGAGATTCTGCGCTGCTTCGGGGCAGAGATCATCGAATCTTCTTCGGAAGCGGGAGTTGTGACTGCCCGGCGCGGAGCACTTCGCCCCACCGTGATCGACGCCTCTTCCGTGCCGGACCTGGTGCCTGTGCTGGCTATCCTCTCCTGCGGAGCCGTCGGAGAGACGCGGATCACCCATGCGCAAAGACTCCGCATGAAGGAATCCGACCGGCTTGCAGCAACGGCAAAACTGATCTCCGATCTCGGAGGAAACGCCGAAGAGCTGCCTGACGGGCTGGTCATTCACGGCACGGGTTCGCTTCTCGGCGGTATGGCAGAAACCTGCAACGACCACCGCATCGCCATGAGTGCAGCTGTAGCTGCCTGTCTCTGCCGGGAACCGGTGACCGTGCAGGGAGCACAATGTGTGGAAAAATCCTATCCCGCTTTCTGGGATGATTTTGAGAGGTGTACAGGATGAGCAGTACCTTTATCGGTCGCAGCCTTCGGCTTTCGATTTTCGGGCAGAGCCATTCCGAAGCCATCGGCATGACGCTGGACGGCCTGCCTGCAGGCATCCCGGTGGACAGAGACGCGCTGCAGGTCTTTCTGAACCGGCGTGCCCCGGGCCGGGCAAAATGGTCAACATCGCGCCGGGAGGAGGATAAACCGGAGTTCCTGTGCGGGCTGAAGGATGACTGCACCTGCGGAGCTCCGCTCACAGCCGTTATCCGCAATACCAACATAAGAAGTGCGGACTACTCTGCGCTCAAGGTTCTGCCGAGGCCGGGCCATGCGGATTATACCGCCGAGCAGAAGTACGGCGGATATCAGGACTACAGCGGGGGCGGGCACTTTTCCGGCCGGCTGACGGCACCGCTGTGCATTGCCGGCGGCATTCTCCTGCAGGAGCTGGACCGGCACGGCATCACGGTTGATGCGAGAATATGCTCGGTTGCAGGCATACGCGATGAAAGCCCGTTTCTCTCCCCTGTGAAAGACAAGGCTTTTCCGGTTTCCGATGATGAGATCGGAGAGCGCATGCAGCAGGCCATTGAAGAAGCCCGTACGGAAGGAGACTCCGTCGGAGGGGTAGTCGAATGCGTCATACGCGGTCTCCCCTGCGGAATCGGCGATCCGCTTTTTGACGGGCTGGAGAACCAGATTGCACGGCTCATCTTTGCGGTGCCGGCCGTAAAGGGCATTGAATTCGGTGCCGGATTTTCGTCTGCCGAGATGCGAGGCAGCGAGAATAACGATCCTTTCTGCGTCAGAAACGGCAAAGTGGAAACTGTGACCAACCATTGCGGCGGAATTCTCGGCGGCATTTCGAACGGGATGCCCGTGCTATTCCGTGCAGCTTTTAAACCGACACCTTCAATTGCAAAACCGCAGCAGACCGTCAATCTCCGGACAATGGAAGAGGAAACGCTTTGCATTACCGGCCGCCATGATCCCTGCATCGTTCCGCGGGCAGTGCCCGTTGTGGAAGCCGCTGCAGCAGTGGCAGTTTATGATCTGATTCTGGGGGAACAGCTATGGAATTAAAGAACTATCGCGACCAGCTTGACCGGATTGACAGCCAGATCCTCTCTCTCTTTTCGGAGCGCATGGCTATCTCCGGAGAAATTGCTCAGTGGAAACAGGAAAACGGCATGCCCGTGCTGGATGTGAGGCGTGAAAAGGAAAAGCTCCGCACAATGGAAGAGAAGAGCCCGGAAGATCTCGGAGAATATTCGGTATCCCTCTTTTCCCTGATCATGGAGCTTTCCCGCAGCTATCAGAACCGGATTCTCCATCCTGCCAGCCCGGAGACCGCTGCAATTGAAAAAGCGCTGAAAGAAACGCCTCAGCTCTTCCCGGAGACAGCGTTTGTCGCCTGCCAGGGGGTGGAAGGGGCGTATTCCGGAATCGCCTGTGAAAAGCTCTTCAAGCGGCCGAACATTTTTTATTTTTCGACTTTTGACGCGGTTTTCTCCGCCATTGAAAAGGGGCTTTGCCGATACGGTGTCATCCCGGTGGAAAATAGCACGGCTGGCACGGTCAACGCGGTTTATGACCTGATGCGGAAGCACGACTTTCGCATTGTGCGTTCGGTGCGCGTAAAGGTTGACCACAACCTGCTCGTACGCCCCGGCACAAAGCTCGAGGATATCCGTGAAATCTATTCCCATGCGCAGGCTATTGCGCAGTGCTCTGCTTTTGTGCAGAGCCTGCCGAACGTCAAGGTTATCCCCTGTGAAAACACGGCAACTGCGGCTAAGATGGTTGCCGAGTCGAACGACCCGGGCATCGCCGCACTTTCCTCTCGCGCATGCAGCAAGCTGTACAATCTGGAAATCCTGAAAGCTGACGTGCAGGATTCCGGCAACAACCACACGCGTTTTATCTGCATTTCCAAGGATCTGGAAATCTATCCGGGAGCCGACCGCACCAGTTTGATGATGGTGCTTCCGCACGAGCAGGGCTCTCTATACAAACTTCTCTCCCGCTTTAATGCGCTCGGGATCAACCTAACCAAGCTGGAAAGCCGCCCGATGCCGGAAAGAAGCTTTGAATTTATGTTTTATTTCGATCTCGACACTTCCGTTTATTCTCCGCGCTTTATCCAGCTGATGGGAGAACTGGGAGACATTTCGGAAGAACACGAATATCTCGGCAGTTACAGTGAGGTGATCTGACGTGCGATGCGGACTGCTCGGAGAAAAACTCGGGCACAGCTATTCCCCTCAAATCCATGCCGAACTGGCGGATTACGAATATCTCCTCTATGAAAAAGCCCCGGAAGAAGTGGAAGAATTCGTCCTGCGGGGAGACTGGCACGGGCTGAATGTAACCATCCCTTACAAGAAAACCGTAGTGCCCTTCTGTGATGAACTCTCGGAGACGGCAGAAGTCGTAGGAAGTGTGAACACGCTTCTCCGCCGGGAGGACGGCACGATCTTCGGGGACAACACCGACGCCTTCGGCTTTGAAACACTGCTGCGGAGGACATTCCCGGCTGATCTGTCCGGAAAAAAAGCCCTGGTGCTGGGCACGGGCGGAGCTTCGGTAACGGTCTGTGCCGTGCTGAGGAAACACGGAGCAGACGTGATCTCCGTATCCCGCAGCGGTGAAAACAACTACGGCAATCTTGAACGGCATGCAGATGTATCTCTGCTTGTCAATACCACGCCGCTCGGGATGTATCCCAACAACGGTACGAAAGCCGTGGATCTGGCAGCCTTCCCCACGCTGGAAGCCGTGCTGGACGTTGTTTACAACCCGGCACGCACCGCGCTGCTGCTCCAGGCGGAGGAGCTTGGCATCCCCTGTGCAGGCGGGCTGACAATGCTCGTCGCCCAGGCAAAACGAAGCGCCGAGATCTTCCTAGGGCGGGAACTGCCGGACAGCGAGCTTGTACGCATCACAAAACTGCTCTCACAAACCATGCAGAATATCATCCTGATCGGTATGCCGGGTTCGGGGAAATCCTGCATTGCGAATCTGCTTGCCGATCGCCTCGGCAGACCCTGCATGGAAGCCGATGCCGAACTGGAGAAGGCAGCCGGAAAATCCATCCCCGAAATCTTCGAGCAGGAGGGAGAAGCCGGATTCCGTGCAAGGGAAACCGAAATTCTTGCCGCCCTCGGCAAGCTCTCCGGCATCGTCCTTTCGACCGGAGGCGGCTGTGTGACCCGGCCGGAAAACTATCCCCTGCTGCACCAGAACGGCACCATCTTCCGGCTGGACCGCGAGCTGGACCACCTCGCCAGAGAGGGCAGACCGCTTTCACGCAACGCAGACCTGAAGCAGATGTTTGCCGTCCGCGATCCTCTCTATGAACGTTTCGCCGACTACACCGTCGACAACAACGGCGAACCCGAACAAACCGTGCAGACCATTCTGGAGGTCCTCCAATGAAATTTCTGATCATCAACGGCCCCAACCTCAATATGCTCGGCCTCCGGGAACCGGACATTTACGGTAAGCAGGATTTTGCCGCCCTGGAGGAATTTATCCGCGAAACCTGCCGTGCAGAGGGAGTCGAGCCGGTTCTCTTCCAGTCCAATCACGAGGGGGCCATCGTCGATGCCATTCAGGCAGCCTACGGAGAGGTCGACGGCATCGTGATCAATCCGGCTGCCTATACGCACACCAGTGTGGCCATCCTCGATGCGCTCAAAGCTGTGAGGATCCCCGCAGTTGAGGTTCACCTCTCCGATATTTCCAAGCGTGAAAGCTTCCGGCAGATCTCCTACGCAGGCATGGCATGCATCAAAAGCTTTGTGGGCCTCGGATTTGAAGGCTACCGCCAAGCGATCCTGTACCTGAAAGAATACCTGTCCGATAAGACTTGAAGACATTGATTCACTTTTCCATTACAGAGCTCGCGAAGGAGAATTAAAATCGTAGCAGTTCTCCCCTTCGCGAGCAGAAAATCCTGCAGCCCGAGCGAAACATCAAAATCATTCCTGACAAAAATCACCGGGAACGGCTCCGAATCGGAACTGTTCCCGGTGTGATATTAATTGGGACAAAATCAGTCTTCGAAGTTGAAGGCCACTTTCAGATCTTCGATCTCCTTGTCACTGATGTGGACGATATCCCCGAGGTCGCAGGTGTTGAGGATGGAGTTTGCGGTGGATTCCATCACTTCCAGACGGTCAAACGCATTCAGGAGGTTGGAACCCGTGACGATCACGCAGTCATTTTCCACAATGGCAGCGGGATGCGTCGGCGTGAACTCGTTGATAATGGCGTCCGGATTCTTATAAATGTCCTCATACGGAAGCTTTTTGACATTGCGGAGCTGGATATAGGATTCCGGAATGGTGCGGGCGTCAAACTTTGCATCGGTAACCGCGAAAGCCATCGCGTGAACCGGCTGAGCCAGCAGAATGGCATTGACGTCCGGATGTACTTCATAGATCTTCTGATGCATACCGACAGCGCGGGACGGCTCCTTGCCGACTTCCTTCATGCCGGCCTTGATGCGGACGAGATCTTCCTCCCGCAGGTAGGCTCTGTCAAGCCCGTAGGGAGTGATCAGGATGCTTCCGTCGGAAAGGCGGACGGAATACGTGCCGTGTGTGGCGGTGAAGAGCCCCATCTGGTAGGAGCGGTGGATCAGGGTGATCATGTCTCGGCGGGCAGCCAGCTCTTCCGACGTATAGGAGTGCGGGATGAAATCATCCATCCTTACGCGGAAATTGGCTTCTCCGCTGAGATAGGCATCTTCCGGCAGCGCCTGGATCTTACCGAGCTTGCTGGCAAGAATCTCAAGCTGAGCAGTGTAGTTGAGCGTCTCAAAGCGCTGGAAAGCAGTAAACATATCCGGAGCCCCGACGCATACACCGTGATTTTCCAGAATGGCAATGTCGCATCCGCGGGCAAAAACCTTGCCGATCTGATCTGCAAGCGCCTCGCTGCCGGGAACATCGTACGTAGCGATCTGCGCATCCTTGCAGATCTGGCGGACGGTCGGGAGGAGATCCAGATTCGGCGTCTTGCGCACGACGGAAAACGCAACCAGTGCAGGCGGATGGGCATGCAGAACAGCGCTCAGATCGGGGCGCATCTTGTAAACGGAGAGGTGGAAAGGCAGCTCGGAAGAAGGCTTGTGGGGGCCTTCCATCGTCCCGTCCGGATGGACGCAGATAATATCCTTTCTCGTCAGTGTGCCTTTGTCAACAGAGCCCGGCGTGATCCAGACATTGCCGTCAGAATCCTTAATGGAAAGGTTGCCGCCAGACATGGTCGTCATGCCCTTGTCGTAGATACGCTGCATGAACATAACGAGCTGATCTGCAGGATGGATGTATTGGATGTTCATTTATTCTCTCCTTTAAAGTATTATTCCGTAAATATTCTCCCTGCCGGTACAATACCGGCCAACAACAGTTTACAATGCCGCCCCTGCAAAGTCAACAGCTTTTTCGAGACATCTCCGGCTATCACTAAGACGCAGAACTTTTTCTTGCAACCAAGCAATGCAGCATGTAAAATACAGGTACAGAAGCATTTATATGTCAGAGATTCAATAATGCGACAATCACCGAGGGCAGAAACGAGAACGATTTTAACGAAGAAACAGGAGGAACTGACAATGGCTGAGTTAACCAAACAGAAAATCAACCCCTTTGAATATGCCCGGGAAATTACTTCCGCCTTGTCGGGCGGGATCCTGCTCAACACGAACGGAGATAAATTCAACGCTATGGTGATCGGCTGGGGCGGGCTCGGCACCTGCTGGGGCAAGCCCGTATTCACGGTTTATGTAAGAGAACACCGTTATACAAAAGCACAGCTCGACAAGACAGGCGAATTCACTCTCAGTATCCCTCTGAACGGGCCGGTTGCGGAAATCGTGAAAACCTGCGGATGGAAATCCGGAAGGGACATTGATAAGGCCACGGAAGCAGGCCTCACTCTCGTAGAACCGAACACAAACGGCGTGCCTGGTGTGAAAGAATATGCTCTTACACTGGAATGCAAAGTGCTCTATTCTCAAAAGCAGGAGCTTAATTCGATCCCGGAAGGAATCCGTGCAAAGAGCTACCCTCAGGACGTGGACGGAACCTATCCGATGGCCAACAGGGATGCTCACACAGCCTATATCGGGGAGATTATAGACTCCTATATCATTCTGTAATCCCTGGTTTTTCCACTGACAGCCCCGGCAAATAACTGCCGGCAGAGAAGGGCTCTACAGATAGCGCCAGTGATATCCCCCGCAGGTAGCTTGTATACCGCTGCAGGCTTTATGGACACCCGCATAACCTGTTGCCCTCTCTGCAGCTCTCCTGGAAGGGAAAACCGTCTCCATTTCTACACAGATTACCGGTTTCGGCTTTTTGGGGCTATCAGCAAACTGACGATTTTCCGGTTTGGATGTATACTCTTTCATTTGCCTGCTGATTTCCTCCCGTCTTTCCGGATGCTTTTCATAATACTTTTTCCCTTTTGAACTCATTATGCTTGCCAGCTCCGTGTTTTCATATGCTTTTCTGGTCCCGGAGACAACCTTCTCCCGATAAACCGGATCCTGCCAGTTCTCTTTGGCGGTGCGGCTAATCTTCTCCCTGTAGGAAGGGTCACGATCATAGGCATCTTTTATTCCCCTGCTGACTCTCTCCCGATAACCCGGATCCTCTTCATAAAGCGATCTTATACTCCGGCTGCAGGCTTCTTTTGATGCTTCGCTCAAACGAAATCCTCTTACCAGTCCGCCGAGCGCTCTGTTATATCCTTTTTCCGGATTGGCACTGTCATAATACGCTATAAACCATTTCTCCAGTTTTTCCGCCCCTTCTCTGGTCAGCTTTTCACAAAGAATTTTCTTTTCAAAATTCTCCCAACCGATTGCCCTGATCGCCTTGGCAATCTGTGAAGAGGCATTGTAATTCCAGCCATTTCCCCATCTCTCCTTAACAGACTTGCCGGTACAGCCGACATATTTTTTCCCATCCGGATCGATAAGGCAATACACCGTATAATGCGCCTCCGCCGGCGGCGAAGGCAAACCGTAATGATTCGTATTATTGCTTTCCATGCAAACCTCCCAAATAAAAAAACAGGCGGAGATGAATCCTCTCCCCCTCAGCCACATTGGTACACAGGCTATGATACAATAGCCTGTGTACTTTTTTGCGTTTATACCCGAGAAAACCCTTGAAACAAGGGCAAAGCGAGACAGGTGGGTGCAACCATGCATCTGCCCGTCTCGCTTTTTCTCTTTTTCTGTTTTCTTTGTGGGTTGGCGCAATTGTAAATTTGCACCCACCCCCTATACTTTTTGGCGTTTCTCGAGATTCGCCAAAATGTTCTATACATGATTAATCGTATGCCTTGACCGGAAATCGGTTTTTTGTTATAGTTTATACACTGGATCCATGGATACGCCGTCCGGAAGCGGAACGCGGGCGGGCGTGGCCACCGGAGAAAAACAGCAGTCAGACGACATAAG
>JAFQZI010000028.1 GCA_017406005.1 Oscillospiraceae bacterium
CTGTTTATCTGTCCCTTTTCCTGCGGCCGACATAATGCGGTTGGGGCAGAACTGCATGGTTACAGAGATCACCTGAGCTATCTGTTTATCGATCAAAAAGATATTGCCCTTGGCACAATCCCCGAAGATATCCTTTCAGCGGTCTCGGAAATCCTTGCCGAAAAAGAAAGCCGGCCTAAGGTTATCCTTCTATATTTCAGTTGTGTCCTCTACATGTCTGGTTTTGACTGGGATGCTGTCGCAGAAGACCTGGCCGATCGGTATCCCGATATTGTTTTTCAGGTATGTCTGATGAACCCTATAGCGGTTGGCGGCAAAAAGCCGCCCGCTCTGACGATGCACAAATCACTGTGCGATCTTTGGAGCAGCAGTCCGGAAAGAGACAATGGACTTAATCTGCTTGGATGTTATGTGCCTCCTGCAGCGAACAATGAACTGTATCGTGTGCTCGAAGACTGCGGAATCGGACCTGTTCGGCATTTTACTTTTGCAAAAACGTTTGATGAATATCGTCAGATGGCACAGAGTGCTTATAATCTGGTAATACGACCAGAAGGGGCGCTTGCAGCAAAATCACGTGAATCCGAGATGAAAACCGTATTCACACCAATTACCTACGATCTTGAGCAGATTAAAGATCAATACGACATGCTCTTCGACATGCTCGGAAACAATGCTGATATAACCCCTTATCTCACAAAAGCAGAGAACAGCATTGAACAGGCATTAAAGCAAGTAAAGAATCTGAAGATCGCGGTGGGGAGTTCTGCAGTTTGCCGGCCTTTCAGCCTGGCACGGGCTCTTGTCAAATATGGCTTTGCAGTCAGCGATGTTTTTACTGATGGTTGCCCTGCCTACGAAAAAGAGGCTTTTGATTTTCTCCAGGAGAATTGTACTCATATCGTTTTCCACGACATTCATTCACCGGACAACTGGAATCATGTCGGGCATATTGGTTTTGCGGATATTGCCATAGGCTATTCGGCGGGGTATTACACCGGAGCTCCCAGTGTTGTCGATCTTGTCGCCGATGAGGGGATGTTCGGATATTCCGGTGTAAAAACACTAATGCAGAGCCTCATTTCCGCTGTCGACTCTCCGAAAAGTCTTAAACCTATGCTCGAGAGTTATGGATTGATTGTTTGAGGTGATCGGGTGAGTACGCTTTTTAAAAAACTTCCCTCCTTTGCTACAGATTATTCCGGGTTTCTTTCCGTTATGCATGGTCTTGGCGGGATGATGGTCGTCTATGATCCCTCAGGATGCCTTGGCAACTATACAAATTGTGATGAGCCAAGATGGTATTCCGATCCCGGGCCGGTATATACAGCAAACCTGAGAGAACTTGAAGCCGTATGCGGTGATCAGGAAACTCTTATTGAAAAAGTTGTGAATACTGCAGGGATGCTTCACCCGGAATTTATCTGTATCCTGATGACACCGGTCCCATCTCTTGTTGGGTTTGATATTGATACCGCAGCACAGTCCATGTCGGATCGATGTGATATTCCCTGCTTTGGTATCCATACGGACGGTTTTTGCTTCTATAATGACGGTATTAGTCGGGCTCTAGACTTGATCTATACCTGTCTCTCAGATAATTCTCCTGTTTCTGTTCCAGGAAGTGTCAACGTTCTTGGTATGACGCCGTTGGACTATCATATCTTCGGGGAAGAGAAAAAGATGGCATCCCTGATATCCGGCGAAGGCTGGAAAGTTAATTGCTTCCTCGGAATGGGCAATGATTATCGGGCAGTGAAACGACTTCGGGCTGCAGAAAAAAACATTGTAATGTCTGCAGCCGCATTGCCCTTGGCAAAAAGAATGTTGGCAGATGACGGCATTCCTTTCTGGGTCGGTCCTCCTTATGGAGAATCCGGAGTGCTTGAACTGAAAGCTTTTTTACACAACAGTGAAAGTGATCAGCCTTGCAGCTGCACAACAGGGCCGAAAATCCTTGTGATAGGAGAACAGGCATGTGCCAATGCAATAAGGCGTGCTTATTCTTACCGCTACCCTGCATCTGATATAACGATTGCAAGCTTTTTCGGCATTGATCCGGATATAGCAATGCCCGGGGACAAAGAACTGACAGATGAGAAAGATCTTAAGATCTTCCTTTCTGAAAACCCCTATGAGACTGTTGTCGGGGATCCACTCTTTGCTCCATTCTGTCCGGAACAAACCCGATTTGTGGAGATGCCGCATCCAGCTGTGAGCAGCAAGCTGCATTGGAATCATTATATGTCATTGATTGGCTGACGCCTTTCAATATAAAAAACTATGGAGGAAAAAGACATGAAAAGAACAACAAAACTGCTTGCGTTTACGCTTGCCGTCCTGATGGCTTTGAGCTTGTTCGGCGGCAAAGGATTACTGCAGGTTGAAGCTCTTGCTGAGGCCCCTGCAGAGAGAACATACCCGTATACCTTTACGGATATGGCCGGTGTAGAAATTACACTGAACAAAGAAGTTGAAACAGTATATATCGTCGGCAGTGTTCAGCCGCTGGTCGCCTTGTATAGATATTATCGGGGCAATTCCGACAACCTGATCGAGTGCCCAGCTGCCGCACAGAGCATTATCGGGAGCTCAGTGTTCGCTGAAATCTGGCCTGACATGCTTACTCTGACTCCGCATACGGATGATGCAAATGCAGAAGAGATCCTCGCGCTGAATCCCGATGTTGTGTTCATGACGGGCAGTGCAACCGGTGATGCCTATGACGCGCTGGTAAATGCAGGCCTTACGGTCATCAGCTTCCCGACTGCCGGTTCCGGTGATGACAACGACACATTTGCAACAGTTGCCAATTGGCTGAATCAGATGGCAGAAGTGTTTGGCGATTCTTCTGCTGCCGATGCACTGGTAAGTTATAATGCAGCCACGCTTGAACATGTCGGTGCTAAACTTGCAGATGTCAAAGAAGAGGAAAAACCCTCTGTTATGATCATCTTCCAGCTTGGAGATAACAATCTAAAGGTCGCAGGAAGCGGTCACTACAGTGAATTCTGGATCAACAATACAGGAGCTGTGAATGCTGCGGGTGAACTGCAGAAACTTCAGCCCGTCGATATTGAGCAGGTTATGGCATGGGATCCTGATATTATTTATCTTACAACGTTCAGTCCCGCAATGCCGGAGGATATGTATAACAACACCTATGAAGGGTTTGATTTCAGCCTGCTTTCTGCCGTAAAGAACCATCAGGTCTATAAAATTCCCCTGGGTTCCTACCGCTGGTATGCACCAAGCTGCGAGTGCTCCCTCATGCTGAAATGGATGGCTTCCATCAATCATCCGGAACTATTTGCCGACATGGATATGACAGAAGAAGTAAAGGCATTTATCGATCAGTTCTATGGTGTAGTACCTCCCAACGAGCAAGTCGCAGTCCTTCTTAATCCTTCTGACACTTCACTGATGTCTCACTGATCTTTCTTATTTTCTGGCGGTAAAGAACATGAAGACTGGTTTTCCAAAAGTTTTGGGTTATATAGTTCTATGCGCTTTGCCGCTGTTAGCTGTAACACTGGCACTCGGCGTGGGGAGATATGGTCTTTCTCCCCGCGCTGTTTTAGAAGCGCTGGCGCTTGGCCCAGCGGCAGCTGCAGATAATCCTGCATCAAAGATTGTGTATAATGTCCGGCTCCCGCGTGCACTTCTTGCTTTGCTGGTCGGCAGCGGGCTGTCTGTTGCAGGTTGTTGTTTTCAGGCGGTATTTTCTAATCCTCTTGCATCATCTGACACGTTGGGCGTTTCATCCGGCGCAGCTTTTGGTGCGGCGATCGGCATTGTTATATCCGGGGGAATTGTGCTTACCCAGATTTTCTCTATTTCATGCGGTTTATTAGCCATCGGGCTTACATTCCTTCTCAGCAGGTCGCACAGGAACAGCAATGTGCTGATGATTGTCTTGGCCGGAGTGATTACATCTGCTCTTTTTAACGCGCTTGTGTCATCTGTAAAATACTTTGCCGATCCTACCACAAAACTTCCTGAGATAACATACTGGTTAATGGGCAGTATGATGGGGGCATCCTACCACGATATCACGATAGCACTTCCTCTCGTCTTTCTGCCTGTTATTCTTATTTTCTTCATTCGATGGCGGTTGAATGTATTGATTCTGTCTGATGAAGAAATAACCTCTCTCGGGGTAAAAACGTCCGTCATGCGGTGGTTAGTGATTCTACTTTGCACCTTGATCATTGCAGCCTGTGTTTCCGTATGCGGCCAAGTTGGTTGGGTTGGGCTTGTAATCCCGCATATGGCAAGAAGAGTTGTCGGTTACGATCACAAGATTCTCATTCCTACCTGCGCAAGTGCGGGAGGCACCTATCTTCTTCTGATTGATACCCTTGCCAGATCACTGACTGCGGGGGAATTACCTCTATCCATTTTGACTGCCGTTATCGGTGTGCCGATTTTTGTTCTGCTTTTCTTTAGGCGAGGTGAGAAGTCACTTGAAACTTGAGGTGAATAAAGGCTTTTTCTCCTATGGTTCCCATTCCGTGCTGAAGGATATCAATATGGCTGTCGAAACAGGCGATGTCTTTGCCATTTTAGGGAAGAATGGAGCGGGGAAGACGAGCCTGCTGAAATGTATTATGAATATGCTGCGTTGGGATTCCGGTGCATCTTATCTTGATGGTGAGGATACTTCAAAAATCCCTTATAAAATCTTTTGGCGCAACGTAGCATATGTTCCGCAAGCCAGACAACGCAGTGATTGTACGGTCAGGGATATGGTAATACTCGGCCGCAGTTCCCACTTGGGGCTGTTTGAAAAGCCAGGTCCGGCTGACTATGAAATTGCTGATGAAGTAATGAATAGCCTTGGTATTCAGGACATTGGGGGGAAAAGCTGTTCTCAAATCAGCGGCGGAGAAATGCAGCTGGTTCTCATTGGCCGTGCGCTAGCAGCAAAACCTAAACTACTTATTCTTGATGAGCCTGAGTCAAACCTTGATTATCATAATCAGCTCTGGATTTTGAATCTGATTACTTCACTTTCCAAGACAACCACCTGTGTTCTCAATACACATTATCCCGAACATGCTTTGCGGTATGCCAACAAATCCCTCCTGATCGGGGCGGACGGCCATGCTGTGTCTGGAAATACAGAACAGATTATCACACCGGATACACTTGAAAAGGCTTTCGGGATCAACGCTGTGATTGGATCAAGAATGATTTTAGATACCGAATATAAATATATTATTCCCGTAGCACTTAATACTGATCACTGATAAAACCATTTAAATCTTTTCGGGCAGAATTGTGCCATGCTGCGTTATCAGCCTTGAGAATACACAAAGTATTCCCTGCGGCTTCTGCCTTGCCTGGCGCAATTCTGCTTCGAAAATCTTTTAAAGC